>RGAJ01000021.1 GCA_009920225.1 Paracoccaceae bacterium | reverse complement strand
TATACAAGCCCCACGCCGCAGGAAGCGCCGCGAGGGATCCCCATGTGCCGGGGGCGGGGCGCAACAAACCCGCGCCAAAAAAGGTTGTGATCAAAAATGTCATGCTTTCACCAAGGCGGCTGTCGCAATGGCTGCGATGCCCTCTTTGCGGCCTGTAAAGCCCAGTTCTTCGGATGTTGTGGCTTTGACGCTGATGCGGGTTGCGTCCATATCCAGAATGCGGGCCAATTCGTCTTGCATCACATTGGCGTGTGGGCCAATTTTCGGAAGCTCGCAAATTATGGTGCAGTCGATGTTGCTGATCGTAAATCCCATGTCGTGCGCCAAATCACCCGCATGTTTCAAAAAGATATCGCTGGCGGCCCCTTTCCATTGCGGATCAGATGGGGGGAAGTGGCGGCCAATGTCACCTTGGGCCAACGCGCCGTAAATTGCATCTGTGATCGCATGCATCGCCACATCTGCGTCTGAGTGGCCCTTGAGCTTGGCGGTATGTGGAATGCGAATGCCGCATAAAATGACGTGATCGCCCGTTTCAAAGGCATGTACGTCATATCCATTTCCCAGTCTTATATCCATCAGCTGCGTGTCCTTAGTATTGCTTCGGCCCGTTCGAAATCTTGGGGCAGTGTAATTTTGATGTTTGTTTCACAGCCTTGGGTGATGGCCACTGTCATATTTGCGCGCCGCGCAATTTCAACGTCATCTGCGGCGGGGGCTGTTTGTTCCCTATGGGCATTGCGAATTTTGTCAAACTTGAACCCTTGCGGCGTTTGAGCGCGAAAAAGATTGGTGCGATCTTGAGTGCCTGTCACGCGCCCATCTCTTCCAACCCATAACGCATCGGTCACCGCAATCGCAGGGGCTGCGCCATCATGGGTGGCAAGCGCATCTATCACGTCGTCGATCACGGGCTTTGACACTGTGGCGCGCGCTGCGTCATGGATCAGAACCAGATCAGGGCACTGTGGGGCAAGCGCATCCAAACCACATTTGACCGATTGATCGCGCGTCGCACCCCCGCGGGTGACAATCAGATCGGGATCTGTCAGAAGATCCATATCATCGGGGTGCACGACAACTGCGATATCTGTGATGCTTGGGTGGCTGCGAAACGCCTCTAACGTCCAATCAATGACCCGCTTGCCGTGCAAGGCTTGCCATTGTTTTGGCGTATCGCCCCCTGCGCGCGTTCCGCGTCCTGCCGCTACGATAAGTGCTGCGATGCGCATCAAATCAATCCGTTTCTTCTGGCCTTTGTTCTTGTGTAGCGATGGTCAGGCGAAATAACAACAGCGATGATACCCCCGTAATTTGGTTAAAAATTAATCAATATGCATTTTTTGATTAATTTTTTGGCTGATATGTGTTGATTTATAGGCAAAGGTCCGTTTATCGGATAGGAAAAAGGTGACACATTGAATATCGACCTTGGCTCCGTAACGCTTGATCCGCCTGTGTTTCTTGCCCCGTTGGCAGGGATCACAGATTTGCCGTTTCGCGATACGGTCGCGCAATTCGGTGCGGGATTGGTTGTCAGCGAAATGATCGCATCCCATGACATGGTCAATGCCCGCCCAAGTGCGCGTGACAAGGCCGAATTGGGGATCGGGCGGACCAATACTTCGGTTCAAATTGCAGGGCGCGATGCCCATTGGATGGCAGAGGCCGCGAAAATGATCGCGGATCGGGGGGCACGGGTGATTGACATCAACATGGGGTGTCCGGCCAAAAAGGTGGTGAGCGGATATTCTGGATCGGCGTTGATGAAGGATCTGGATCACGCTTTGACCCTGATTGATGCGGTGGTGGCCGCCGTTGATGTGCCTGTGACCCTTAAAACCCGCTTGGGGTGGGATGATAATCTGTTAAATGCCCCGATTTTAGCGCAACGCGCCCAAGATGCGGGGATCAGGATGATCACCATCCATGGACGCACGCGGTGTCAGTTTTACAAAGGACGCGCGGATTGGCAGGCCATCGCGCGCGTCAAACAGGCGGTGCGCATTCCAGTCATCGCAAATGGCGATATTTTATCGGTCAAAGACGCGCAAACCGCGCTGCAGCAGTCGGGCGCAGATGGGGTCATGGTTGGCCGTGGGGCACAGGGTCGGCCGTGGATATTGGCACAAATTGCGCATGCCCTTTTCGGGGCGCCAAAACCCGATGTGCCAACAGGCGCGGCGTTATATGATCTGGTGCGCGATCACTATCTGCGCACGATCGAGTTTTACGGGCCAGACTTGGGCCTGCGCATCGCGCGCAAACATTTGGGATGGTATATGGATGAGGCAGGCACAGACCGCGATCTGCGCGGCAAAATCCTGACCGCGCCAACACCGCACGCGGTTTTGGATCTTCTTGAACCCGCATTTATCGAAAAGGACGCCGCATGACATCGGACGTTTTGAACAATATCTGGGCGTCTATTCCTGTGCCTGCGGTCCTGTTGGATGGGGATGATTTGATTTGCGAAATCAATCCCGCTGCCGAAGGATTTTTGAATGCGTCCAATAAATCAATCAAGGGCACTCCGATTTTTGATCGTTTGATGGTGAATGCCCCGTTAGAAGAAAGCTATCATCGTGCCAAAACGATGCGGACACCTTTGTTTGTGAATGATGTGGATGTCGGCACTGGGGATCGCGCACCATTGCAATGTAACCTGAAATTCGCCCCCGTTGTGGGGACCGATGATCATGTCATATTGTTGATCGCACCGCGTGAATTGGCGGGGCGCATGACCCAAACACAAACGGTGAAATCCGCTGCAAAGTCCGCGATTGGGATGGCCGAAATGTTGGCGCATGAAATCAAAAACCCCCTTGCGGGGATCACGGGCGCGGCACAGCTTTTGTCGATGGGGCTTGAGCCCAGTGATTTGGAATTGACCGATCTGATCGTCGAAGAAACGCGCCGCATTGTGAAATTGCTGGAACAGGTGGAACAGTTTGGCAATCTGCGCGTGCCCGTTCGATCCGAGGTGAACATACACGATCTCTTGGACCGCACGCGTCGTTCGGCATTATTGGGATTTGGCGCACATATGGCGATTGTCGAAGACTATGACCCGTCCTTGCCCCCTGCCTATGGCGATGCGGATCAGCTGCTTCAAGTCTTGATGAACCTTGTGAAAAATGCGTCCGAAGCAAGCCCGATGGGCGGCACGATCAAATTGCGAACCTATTACGAACATTCCTTCCGCTTGCGTCGTTCGGATGGGACGGGGCAGGCATTGCCATTGCAGATTGAAATCATCGACGACGGACCGGGTTTGCCCGAAGATATTAAAAACGATGTCTTTGATCCATTTGTCTCGGGCCGTGAAAATGGGACCGGTTTGGGATTGGCCTTGGCCTCGAAAATCATATCAGACCATGATGGTTGGATTTCTGTCAGTTCGGTTCCGGGAAAAACCGTTTTCCGCATGTCGCTGCCGCTGGTGCCGCGCGACACGGTCAAGAAAGGATAAGCTATGGATGGCACAGTTTTGGTCGCGGATGATGATCGTACCATTCGCACAGTTTTAACACAGGCTTTGACGCGGGCAGGGTGTCGTGTTCATGCGACGTCAAGTTTGACAACCCTCATGCGCTGGGCCGCAGAAGGCAAGGGCGACGCGGTGATCACAGATGTGATGATGCCGGACGGAAACGGATTGGAAATGCTCCCTAAAATCCAAGCCGAGCGGCCAAACCTGCCCGTGATTGTGATCTCGGCACAAAATACGATCATGACGGCGATCCAAGCGGCCGAAGTCAATGCATTCGATTATCTTCCCAAACCTTTTGACCTGCCTGATCTGATGAAACGGGTGGGCAAGGCGTTAGAGCACAAGCGCAGCGCGCCACGCATCAAAGATGTCGGCAATCTTCACGCCAATGATGATACCGACGCGATGCCCTTGATCGGAAAGACGCCTGTGATGCAGGGGCTTTACCGTGTCGTGGCGCGTGTGATGAACGCAGATTTGCCTGTCATGATTTCAGGCGAAAGCGGCAGCGGCAAAAGCCTGATTGCACGCATGTTGCATGATTTTTCGGATCGCCGAAACCTGCCCTTTGTGACGGTTGTGGCCAGTGATATGATCGAATTGGATGGTCCGGCCAAGATTTTGGCGCGTGCCAAAGGGGGCAGCATCTTATTCGAGGAACTGTCCGATTTCACGCATGAAAGCCAAGCCCGCATCGTGCGCATGATGGACAATCCCGGGGATTATTCGCCGCGCTTTATTGCAACGCTTCAGGGCAATCTGGCCGATGCGGTGAAAACCGAACAGGTTCGATCAGATGCGTATTACCGTTTGGGGGGGGCTACGATTGAAATCCCCGCGCTGCGCGAGCGGGTTGATGATATCCCATTACTTGCACAAAGCTTTTTGACACGATTAGAGCGCGATGGAACGCCTGCACGCGGATTTGGCGAGGCCGCGATGGGAATTTTGCGCAAATACAGCTGGCCGGGCAACGTGCGTCAATTGGAAAACGTGGTCAAGCGCTTGGGCTTAACCGCCCGCGAGGCCGAGATTTCCTTGGCCGAGGTGGAACAAACGCTGGTCAACCAACCAGAAATGCGCGAGGTTCTCAAGCCCACAGGCACCGAAAATCTGGGGGCTGACGTGGAACGTCATTTGCGCCGATACTTTGACTTGCATGGCTCAGACTTGCCGCCTGCGGGCCTTTATGATCGGGTATTGCAGGAAATTGAGATCCCTTTGATCGAATTGGCATTGGATGCAACGGCCGGAAACCAAGCCAAATGTGCCGATCTTTTGGGGATGAATCGCAATACTTTGCGCAAAAAAATTAACACCCTTGACATCAAGGTCACCCGTCGCCGAAAACTGATGTAATCGGGCAACAGCGTGATGTGCGGGACACGCTGATGCCAACCCTTAATTTAGGTAAGTGATTTACGACGTGGGCGTACAAGCAAGGCGACGATTACAGTGGACGAAATTGGTCCAAATGCGCCGCCAAAAGCGCATTCAATCCATCTTTACCTTTGGGCTGGTATTGTTGGGTCCTGTGCTTGCGTTTGCGACCTATTTATACATGGGTCCGTTGGATCAGGGATCACGATCAACCGGTCTGCGATTGGTTTTGATGTCGGATCTGATCTATGTTCTGCTGATCATCGGCGTCGTCTTGCAACGTATCCTAAAGGTTCTGTCACAACGGCGCGAACGGTCATCGGGATCGCGGCTGCATTTGCGGTTGACGGGTGTCTTTACCATGATGGCCTTGGTGCCCACGATCACCGTTGCGGTCTTTGCGACCATTTCCATCAATTTGGGGTTTGAGGCATGGTTTTCCGACCGCGTGCAAAACGTGATTGGTGCATCATTGTCTGCCGCGCAAGCCTATGAAATAGAACAAAAAACCGCGTTGCGTCAGGACACGCTGTCGCTGTCTGATCATTTGGTTGACGTCAAGGTGCGCGATGGCCGCTATGAACCTGCAAGCGTGCGAAACGAATTGGATGCTGGGCAGCGGTTGATCCAGCGTGGGCTGAGCAAGGCGTTTATCGTCAATTCGTCGGGCGATTTGTTGTTGCGCGGGTATCGGTCGTATTTGTTCGATTTGAAAAAGCCCAGCGAACAAGACTTGCAAGAAGCCATTCAAAACGTGGTCTTCATCAGTGACTATGCCAATGACGAATTGCGTGCGCTGACCTATCTGCCGGGGTATTCGGATCACTATCTTTATGTCAGCCGTGAGGTGAACGGCAAATTGCTTGCGCTTTTGGACCAAACCCAGGCTACGGCGCGATTGTACCAACAGCTTGAAAGCGACCGTGGGCAGTTATTATTTAACTTTGGTCTGCTATATTTGGCCTTTGCCGTGTTGTTAATGATGTCGTCTGTGTTGTTGGCCCTGTGGTTTGCCGAACGGTTGTCGCGCCCCATCGGACGCTTGGCAGGGGCGGCGCAACGTGTGGGTGAGGGGGAATTGGATACCCAAGTCGTCGAAGAGGAAGGCGACGACGAAATCGCGCAACTGTCCACCTATTTCAACCAAATGACGCGACAATTGAAACAGCAACGCGAAGCATTGTTGGAAAATACCGCACAAATCGAAGAGCGCCGACGCCTATTTGATTCCGTTTTAAGCTCGGTCACATCGGGTGTGATCGGCCTAGACGCCGATGGACGGGTTTCTTTTGTGAACAGATCGGCCGAACGTTTATTGGGGTTTCGTGACGAAGATGACCCCAATGCGCGGATAGAGTTCGCAGTTCCAGAATTTTCCCCCTTGTTTCATCGGCTTAAAGAGGGTGGTTTAGACAGCGTACAGGACGAAGTAAAAGTAATCCGTGGGGGACAATTGGAAAATCTATTGGTCAGGATGGCACCACGACAAAGTGCATCCTCAGGGTTGTTGGGCTATGTTGTCGCGTTCGACGACGTGACGGATCTTGTGTCCGCGCAGCGCTCTGCGGCATGGGGTGACGTTGCGCGCCGTATTGCGCATGAAATTAAAAATCCCCTGACCCCGATCCAATTGTCTGCGGAACGGATCAAACGTAAGTTTGCACCGAAATTGGAACATGACGGCGAAGCCTTGGAACAGATGACCTCTGTCATTATTCGCCAAACCAATGACCTGCGCCGCATTGTGGATGAGTTTTCAAAATTCGCCCGCATGCCAGAGCCCGACAAACGACAAGAAGACATCGTCGCATTGACGAAATCTGTCGTGACCTTGCAAGAGGCGGGGCAACCAGATGTTACCTTTGACATTGATCTGCCGAACCATCCCGTGATGGCCCAGATTGATGCCACTATGATCGCCCAAGCGTTGACCAATCTGGTCAAAAACGCGGGCGAAGCGATTGAAACGCGCCTTGAAAAAGGTATTGAATCCAAGATTTCCGGCAAAATTCGATTGACGCTGAAATCAGACGAGGCGCGTGTAACGATTACGATCTCGGACAACGGGATCGGGCTTCCACAAGATCGGGCGCGGTTATTTGAACCCTATGTGACCACACGTGACAAAGGCACGGGGCTTGGGCTTCCGATTGTAAAGAAAATTATCGAAGAACATGGCGGCACATTACGTTTGGATGATGCCGATTTATTTAAGGCCGCACAGCATGCAGGTGCGTGTGTGACCATCGAAATACCCACATCGCGCGCACGCGCTGATGGACAGGCCAAGGGGGATGGCAATTCTAATGACTGATATTCTAATTGTTGACGACGAACGCGATATTCGCGAACTGATTTCCGAAATCTTAATCGACGAAGGGTTTACAACCCGTCTGGCTGGCACGTCAGACGAGGCGATGAAAAAAATCTCTGAACAACCACCCAGCCTTTTGATCTTGGATATTTGGCTGAAAGACAGTGACATGGATGGCATCGACATCCTGAAACGCGTGAAATCTGATTTTCCGCAGGTGCCTGTTGTGATCATATCGGGCCACGGAAATATCGAAATTGCAGTCGCTGCGATCAAACAGGGCGCGTATGATTTCATCGAAAAGCCGTTCAATATTGATCAGCTTTTGGTGGTTATTCGACGTGCCATGGAAACATCACGCTTGCGACGCGAAAACATCGCGCTCAAGCAAAAAGAAACCACTGTGTTGGACATGTTGGGCGAAAGCGGTGTGTTCCGTAATTTCGTGAACCAATTGGACAAGGTGACAAAATCAAATGGTCGCGTCATGCTGCGCGGTGGATCGGGCGTTGGCAAGGAAATGGCCGCGCGATACATTCACGCCCATTCAGATCGCGCAAATGCACCCTTTGTTGTGGTCAATTGTGCCACCATCGACCCCGACCGCATGGAAGACGTTTTGTTTGGCCGTGAAACAGGCGAAACAGGGACCGGTATGGGGTTGTTGGAACAGGCAAACGGCGGTGTGATCTACTTTGACGAGGTCGCCGATATGCCATTGGGCACCCAATCAAAGATATTGCGTTTCTTGGTGGATCAAAAATTCCAGCGCGTCGGCGGTGTCGACAGTATCAAAACAGATATTCGCGTCGTGTCATCGACCAGCCGCGATCTTTTGGCAGAAATCAGCGCCAAAACCTTTCGCGAAGAATTGTATCACCGTTTGAATGTCGTGCCGATTTCTGTGCCAACTCTGGAAGAGCGCCGCGAGGATATCCCCCTTTTGGCGCGGCATTTCTTGGAACATTTCCACAAAACCCAAGGGTTTATCCTGCGCGATCTGAGCGAAGAGGCAGGGGCCTTGTTGCAAACCTTCCCTTGGCCTGGAAACGTGCGTCAGTTGAAAAACGTGATCGAACGGATTTTGATCCTAAACGACGGCCAAGGCCCGATTTCTGCCGAAGATATCCCGTCCGAAAGCATGCGGGCAGGGGACGCAGGGGCCAGTGCCGTTGTGTCGGGCAATTGGGCTGCGATGCCCCTGCGCGAAGCGCGCGAGGCATTTGAACGCGAATATCTGATCACCCAAATCAATCGCTTTGGCGGCAATATTTCGAAAACAGCAACCTTTGTCGGAATGGAACGAAGTGCGCTTCACCGCAAGCTCAAATCCCTGGGCGTTGGGTCGAATGGCAAAGTGGCGTCAGACGGCGAGGAATAGAATGCCCATTGACCGCAATAGGTCAATCTGACATTCAACATCTGTGCGGTTAGACAGATGAAAGGATCGCAGATGAAGGTTATTATTTGCGGCGCAGGTCAAGTCGGATGGCAGATCGCGCGACATTTGTCGGGCGAACGCAATGACGTGACTGTGGTTGATAACAACCCTGATCTTGTGCGTCGTGCGACCGAAACCTTGGATGTCGGCGGGATCACCGGCTTTGCGTCCTATCCCGATGTCTTGGAACGTGCCGGCGCGCGCGATGCCGATATGGTGATCGCGGCCACCCATTCGGACGAGGTGAATATGGTCACCTGCCAAGTGGCCCATTCCGTTTTCGAAGTCCCGCGTAAGATTGCGCGCTTGCGGTCGCAATCCTATTTGGATGCAATCTATTCCGATCTGTTCCGTCGCAATCACATGCCGATTGACGTTGTGATCAGCCCAGAACGCGAAGTGGCCGAAGCCGCGTTAAAGCGATTGGCATCACCCACCGCGTTTGATTCAGAAACCTTTTTGGACAGCAAGGCACAATTGTTGGGCTTTCGGTTGGATGACCAGTGCCCTGTGATAAACACGCCATTGCGCCAATTGACCGATTTGTTTTCCACCTTGCGCACCATCGTTGTTGGTGTGCGGCGCCAAGGGGCGCTCTTTGCCCCCGAAGCAGGCGATCAGCTGTTCCCAGGTGATGAATGTTACGTCATGTGTCACGTGGATGATGCGGTGCGCACAGCCGAGATTTTTGGCAAACCCTACACCAAACAAGACCGCATTGTGATTGTCGGCGGCGGCAATGTGGGCCTGCGTGTGGCCGAAACGCTTGAGGCAGACAAACGCCGTTTGCGGATGAAGGTTATTGAAAAAAACCGCGCTGTTGCAGAACGCGCGGCTGATGCTTTGGAACGCACCATTGTCTTGAACGGGGACGGGTTGGATTCCAACCTGTTGAACGAGGCAAACATAAGCAGATCAGACGCCATTTTGGTGGTCACAGATGACGACAAAACCAACATGCTTGCCGCCGTTCGTGCCAAGGCGCAGGGCTGTGCGATGGCCATCGCTTTGATCAATGATCCGACGATGGTGCCGTTGATGGAACCCTTGGGGATTGACGCTTATATCAATCCACGCGCGACAACCGTAAGTTCGATTTTGCGCCACATCCGCCACGGTCGCGTGCGCGATGTCTATTCGATCGGCGATGCAGAGGCCGAAATCATCGAAGCCGAAGTCATGAGCACATCCCCCATTGCAGGCCAGCGCATACGCGATATTGCCTTTCCCGAAGGTGTATTGCTGGGCGGCGTGTTGAAGAATGGCGAAATGGTAAAGCCCACCGGTGGAATGCGCATCGACGATGGCGACATCATCGCATTGTTTGCCTTGACCAAGGACGTGCCAGAGGTTGAACGTCTGCTGCAAGTGTCGATTGATTTCTTCTAATGCAACGGCACTTTGAACATCTGCCCTTTGTTCTAAAGCTCATGTTGATTGGGGCGGTTTCGATGTGGCTGCCCGCCATTTTTGCGTTGGTGCACGAAGAATTTTTCCAAGCACGCATGTTCTTTTACACCGGTGTCTTGGGCGTGTTTGCGGTGGTGATGATCGCCATGGTGATTTCCAATCGCGACTTGACCGAAAACGGGTTTCAGCAGGTCATCCATCTTGGGACATCGATGGTTGTGCTGCCATTGTTTTTGGCCATTCCGATGTATGATATCATTGGCAATACCACCTTTATGAATGTCTATCTTGATATGGCTGGTGCCTATACCACGACTGGATTGCAGGTCTTTGCACCTGAGCGGTTGCCAGACTCTGTGCACCTGTGGCGCGCCTTTGTCGCGTGGCAGGGGGGCGCGTTGATGTGGGTTGTGGCCTCTGCGATATTGGCGCCGCTTAATTTGGGTGGTTTTGAGGTCTCGGCCGGCAACGCAGGGCATCGCGTGGGACGCAGCCATTCTTTGACGACCCAAGATCGCCACCGTCTGTTGTCGCGCGCAGCGCAGCGGCTGTTGCCGGGCTATTTCGGATTTACAGCATCGCTTTGGATGATCTTGACCTTTCTGGGCAGCCCGTCGTTTGACGCCTTGATCTATGCCATGTCGGTGATGTCAACATCTGGGATTTCAGGGCCAAATTCCTTTTCCTCTGCGCAGGCGGGGTTCTTGGGCGAGGCCTGTGTTGTTGCGTTTTTTATCTTTGCGCTTACGCGTATTTCCTATTCCCAAGAACGCGTCATGCAGCGCAACACATCCCTGTTCCAAGACCCAGAGTTCCGCTTGGCCGCCACGATCATTCTTGTGCTGCCCACTGCGTTGTTCGTGCGACACTGGCTGGGGGCCTATGTGGATGATACTGACACATCTGTGCTTACGTCGCTTCAGGCCCTGTGGGGGGGTATTTTTACGGTCACGTCCTTTTTGACCACAACGGGTTTTGTATCGGAATTCTGGGGTGAGGCGCAGGCATGGTCAGGCCTTGAAACGCCCGGATTTTTGTTCATGGGGCTTGCGTTGATCGGGGGCGGGGTTGCCACAACAGCGGGTGGTGTGAAATTGCTGCGGGTCTATTCGCTCTATCTGTCGATTTTACGGGAATTGGACCGCATGGAACATCCCTCATCCGTGGGTCAATCGCGCAAGCATTTGCGTGCCGATTTACGGGCAGGTGGGTTTATTGCATGGGTGTTTTTCATGCTTTTCGTTGTTGCAATTGCTGCGTTTACGATGGTGTTTGCGTGGTTTGGGCTGGATTTCGAACATGCCATTGTGTTGGCGATATCGGCGCTGACGACCACGGGGCCGTTGATTGATGTATCGGGATTGGGCGATTTTGGCATCATTGCAATGCCTTGGGTTTTAAAAAGCCTGGTTATTTTTGCAATGATCCTGGGGCGCCTTGAAATTTTGGTGGTTTTGGCGATTATGGCCCCCTCTGCGTGGCGACGATAAAACTTTTTATCGGCAAATAGTATTGGTTGTATTTCCGAAAATTCACTGGTAGCCTATTGCCAACCTTGGTGGCTAACAAAAACAATAACATAAGGGCATAACCCATGGCATCGGACCGTCAAAATCTGCAAGACGCCTTTTTAAACCATGTTCGCAAGGCAAAAGTGCCTGTGACTGTATTCTTGATCAACGGTGTGAAACTGCAGGGCGTTGTAACGTGGTTTGACAATTTCTGTATTCTGTTGCGCCGTGATGGACAGTCGCAATTGGTGTATAAACACGCCATTTCGACAATCATGCCATCGCAGCCTATTTCGCTGTATGAGGGCGAAGAACCAAGTTGATGGAACATGATCGGCGCGTAACCCGCACATGGGTTTTGCATCCTGATATTAAATCAGACAAGGATCGCCGCGCAGCCAAACCAGCCCTAGAAGAAGCCGTAGCCCTTGCTGCGGCTTTACCTGATTTAGAGGTTGTTGGAAAAACGCTTGTCCCGCTTCCGCATCCCCAACCGGGTCGGTTGTTTGGATCGGGGAAGGTCGAAGAACTGTCCCAACTGTTCAAAGCCAACGACATCGAATTGGTGATGATCGACGGGCCTGTGACACCTGTTCAGCAACGCAATCTGGAAAAAGATTGGAACGTCAAGATTTTGGACCGCACAGGTCTGATCCTTGAAATCTTTTCTGATCGCGCGGCCACCCGCGAAGGTGTGCTGCAGGTTGAAATGGCCGCGCTCAGTTACCAGCGCACGCGCTTGGTTCGGGCGTGGACCCACCTTGAACGCCAACGCGGCGGCTTGGGGTTTGTTGGCGGTCCGGGCGAAACGCAGATCGAAGCAGACCGTCGTGCCATTGATGAACAACTTGTGCGTCTAAAACGGCAACTGGAAAAGGTGGTCAAAACTCGCACGCTGCACCGCGCGGCACGTGCCAAGGTTCCCTATCCGATTGTTGCGCTTGTTGGGTACACCAACGCGGGCAAATCAACGATATTCAACCGATTGACGGGCGCGGATGTGATGGCAAAGGATATGCTCTTTGCCACGCTTGATCCCACAATGCGGGCGGTCAAACTGGCCAATGGTGTGGATGTCATTTTGTCCGATACAGTTGGATTTATCTCGGATCTGCCGACCGAATTGGTCGCTGCCTTTCGCGCGACCTTGGAAGAAGTGCTTGCCGCGAACCTGATCTTGCATGTGCGCGATATTTCCCATGATGCGACCGAAGAACAGGCCGAAGACGTCCATGCCATCATGGAAAGCCTTGGCGTGTCGACCGAGGTTGAAGTGATCGAGGTCTGGAACAAGATCGACGCGCTCGCGGGGGATGAGAAATCCGCGCTTGAAAACATCGCCGCACGACAAGACCATACCGTCGCCGTGTCCGCCGTGACAGGCCAGGGGATGGATGATCTTTTGGCGATTATCGCCCAATCCTTGGGGCAGGATAAATCAACCGCAACGCTCAGCCTGCCATTTTCCGACGGCAAGCGGCGCGCGTGGCTTTATGCCCAAGGGATCATTGAAGAAGAGGCGCAAACAGAGGACGGCACAGATTTCACTGTTTCTTGGACGCCGAAACAGCAATCACAGTTTGAACGACTTTAATCCTGTCCCTGCG
>RGAJ01000003.1 GCA_009920225.1 Paracoccaceae bacterium | reverse complement strand
TTTGATCCGCCTGCATTTGTGCCAAGCACACCGCCAATCGTGGCGGATCCGCGCGCACCGAAAGTGAGCGGAAAGATCAAATCACAATCTTCAACTGCGGCATGGAGATTTGACAAAATAGTCCCTGTTTCGACAATCGCAACACGCGCTGACGGACGGATTTCACGAATCTTATTCATCCGCTCTGTGCTAATGATAATTGCATCATTCGCTTGCGTCGCCCCTGTGAGCCCTGTGTTCCCGCCCATCGGTACGATGGGGGTTTTATGCACATTTGCCAGTTTAACGATTTGCGACACCTCTTGAGTATTCGCGGGTCGCACCACCGCAATCGGGGTAGAGGGATATTTTTTCATCCAATCGATGGAATAACGATCCGCATCCGCCCCAGTTAAAATATGGTTTGATCCCACTATTTCACGTAGATCGTCAATTAAAGACATAGGTTTAGACCCATTTTGCGAAAGGCGGCAGGCTCATCAAAACTGCATTCGCGTCGTGGCCTGTTGCCAATCCAAATTTTGTACCCCGATCATAAACAAGATTATATTCGGCATATAGACCCCGATGGATCAGCTGCGCGTCTTTGTCTGCGTCGTTACATGGTTGGACACGGCGTTTTTCGATCAACGGGGTATAGGCAGGTAGAAAGGCGCGACCCAAATCTTGGGTCAATGAAAAATCTTTTTCCCAATCCCCTGTACAACGGTCATCCATAAACACACCACCGACGCCACGGGCGCGATTTCGATGTGGAATGAAAAAGTATTCATCTGCCCATTCTTTGAGTTCTTGGTAAAGTGTTGGGCCGTGTGGATCCAGATGGCGTTTTTGCGTGGCGTGAAAATGCGCAGTGTCTTCGGCGTACTCGATGCACGGGTTCAAATCCGATCCGCCGCCAAACCACCATGCATGAGGCGTCCAGAACATCCGTGTGTTCATATGCACCGCCGGACAATGCGGGTTTCGCATATGGGCGACCAAAGAAATACCGCTGGCCCAGAACCTAGGGTCGTCTTTCATCCCTGGAATACCTTTGCGGGCTGCCATGGCGTGTTGCGCTTCTGAGCCCAATTCCCCGAATACGGTCGATACGTTGACACCGACCTTTTCAAAGACGCGACCGCCGCGCATCACGCTCATCAAACCGCCGCCCGCGTCAGAGCCATCATCGCTTGCGCGTTTTGTTTCTGTTACGTCGAAACGACCCGCGGGCATATCAGAAAAGGGGCCAGTTGCATGGCTGTCTTCCAATGCCTCAAACGCTGCGACGATATCATCTCGTAGGGATCGAAACCATGCGCTCGCTTGTTGCTTTTCGGTTGTGAACGTCTCTGTCATGGTGTTTCCTTTGTTCGATCTTTGCGAAAGTTTCGCATTATTTACGGCCGACGCCAATGCATTAATGTGCTGCCGCTTTGACAGTATCGGCCAATGTGCGACCACCATCAATAATCATTGTTTGCCCCGTGATAAATCGGGACGCATCTGACGCCAAAAACTGCGTTGCCTCGACAATTTCATTGGCGGATGCAATCCATCCAAGGGGCGTATTTTCCTCGATTTCTTTTCGGTATTCTGGGTAATCTTTTAGAACCGACTGCAGGCTTGCAGACATCAACGATCCAAACGAGACTGAGTTTACGCGGATGTTATGCTCGGCCAATTCAATAGCCATGGTTCGTGTGAGTTGATCCAAAGCAGCGGTCGACACGGAATATCCAATCAACCCCTTTTGTGCACGCTGAGACGCAATAGATGATAGGTTGATAATCGATCCTGATGCTTTGGATGCGCCATCCTCGTCATCCTGTTTTAACATGCGTTTTGCGACCATTTGGGTGATCCGATAGCTTGTCATCAGGTTTTGTTCCAACATGGTCCACAAGGAATCATCATCAGCATCTAACAGATCTGTCGTCAAAATTTGTCGTGACGCGTTCACCAAGATATCGACGCGATCAAAGGCATCAATCGTCGCAGACAACAGATTTGCAGCCGTCAAACGTTCACGCAGATCACCGGCGAAATAACGAATATTGCCGTCCTCGGGCACGTCGGCCAGTTCGGCTTTTAACCGCTTTTCGTCCATATCGGCAAAAACAACATTTGCGCCATTATCCGCGAAATGCCGCGCAATTGCCAAACCGATCCCGTTTGCGGCACCTGTGACAATTGCGGTTTTTCCTTCGATTGAAAAGCTCATCCCAGCATCCCCTATGATCGAATTATCGTTTTGACTTGCGCGGTCGTGCCGCCAAAAACACTTTGAACTTGGGTGTCCCGTCAAGTTCGCTTACCATTTGGAAACACTGTTCCAAGGTTTCTTCATATGGCAAATGCCGATTGGCAACCATCAAAAACTGTCCTGACGGCCCCAGTATTCGTGCCGCCGTTTGGATAAAACCAATCCCGATTTTAGGATCCGCCTGACCAAAGGTGTGAAAAGGCGGATTGCTCACCACAAAATCCAATGGCTTGGGCGGTGCCCATTTCGCAACATCGTCCCAACAAAATTGGACACGTGCATCAACACAGTTCTTTTGGGCAATCATGTGGGCATCAAAATCTGCCTCAATCGCGAACAGCGTTTTGACATCTGCCACCGCCAAAATATTCCGCGTCAAATATCCCCATCCAGACCCAAGATCCGCGCCGACGCCACGGGCGACAACGGCAACATGTTTCGCCAACAGCGCCGATGCAGGATCAACGCCGTCTGCAGAAAACACTCCAGCAACGGTTTGAAACCCGTCACCCAAGTCAATTGGCGCTGATCGCCATGCTGACAAATCTGCGTCTGCGTCAAACCAAGAAATCTTTCCATGTGCCTTTGACAGGATTGGGCCCAAGGACACAACGCGCTTGAGATCTTTTAGAACGCTATCAATCCCGTCTGACTTTTGCCCGTCCACAAGGACGACACCCCCTTTGACACACGCGGCAGCCTTGGCGGTCATATCGCGGGCCAAGGATTTTGATTTCGGCAATAAAACAATCGCAGCGTCGAAATCTTCGTTCACATCCTGCACAACGCGGATGCCTGCGGCAGTCAGGGCGTGAACGACGGGCGCAAACCCCTGAACGGCGGTCACGTGTCGTGGGCGCAAAGCGGTAATTTGATCTGCGGACTGAGCATTGAAAACAACGACCGATGCAGTCTGCGGTAAAATGTCGTCCACCTCTTGGTGGGCAAAGGAAAATCGAGTTGTGAACATGTGCCCCACTTTACGGTCGCGTTGATTTTGCTGACGCTATTCTTTTTCCATGGTGCATTGCAACGGATGTTGATGACGGCGTGAAAAATCCATCACCTGAGCAACCTTGGTTTCCGCAATTTCGTGGCTAAACACACCGACGACGGCGACGCCTTTTTTATGTACCGTCAACATAATATCAAATGCTTGTGTTGAATTCATACCAAAGAAACGCTCCAAGATATGAACGACGAATTCCATCGGTGTGTAATCGTCATTTAACAACAGCACCTTGTACAATGGCGGCCGCTTTGTTTTCGGTTTGGATTGTACAACCGTTCCAGACTCTTGTTCATTATCATGATGTTCAGCCATGAAATTTTACCCGATCTTTCCAAAAACAGTGCGGTTCACATATGTTTACAAGATAAATATAGTGAAAGCCAAGGCTTAGAAAAGGTTGCACAGAAAAATGATCACCGATTTGTCCCGCTTTTCCGCGATTGCGTTCGATGCAGATGACACGCTTTGGCACAACGAACGGTTTTTTCAACTGAGCCAAAGCCGTTTTGTGGACATGCTATCAGACTATGCAGACCCAAAAAACCTAGAAGATCGGTTGATGGCGGCGGAACTGCGCAATATGGGGCATTATGGGTTTGGCGTAAAAGGCTTTACCCTTTCCATGATCGAAACGGCGATTGATGTCACAGATGGCGCGGTGCATGCGTCTGTCATCAAGGACCTGTTAAAAATCGGTCAAGATATGTTGCAACACCCTATGGAGCTGTTAGAGGGGGCGCATTTGGCGGTCGCGACCCTGTCACAAAGCGTGCCATTATACGTCATCACAAAGGGCGATTTGCTACACCAAGAACGCAAACTCGCCCAATCCAATTTGGGTGACTATTTCACGGGCGTGGAAATTGTGTCAGACAAGACGCCCGCCGTGTACCAATCTATTTTGGATAAAATCGGCTGCGCGCCAGACGAATTTTTGATGATAGGGAATTCTGTGAAATCCGACATCTTACCCGTTCTAGACATCGGAGGATGGGCTTGCTTTGTGCCCTTTGAAATAAGCTGGCAATACGAAGTCGCCCAAATCCCAACGCCCCATCCGCGGTTCAAACAAATCACATCTCTGCTCGATTTATTGAAATCCTAATCTGTACGCGCGTCAGCGAACCACAAAATCAGCCTATGGTGAATCATATCCCTTTACCCCCTAAATGTTGAATTATCCTATCCGTATTTTCCAAAATTTCTATGGAATTGAAGACTTTATTCGACAAAGCTTTTGTGCTAGCATTAACTATAAATAAGAAAAAAATCGCCACAAAGATGGCGAGTTGAGGCAGATAAGGACTAAAACCGTGGGTAGACGACATCGTGTGTCGGCTCTTATAGGGCACGTAGTATTCGTAATTTTTGTAGCGTGTTTTTCACTGGTGTCACCATCATGGTCGGCGCCTTATGCGGCTATGGTTATGGATGCCCGTACGGGTAAAATCCTGCATTCGGAAAACGCAGACACCAGATTGCATCCAGCGTCATTGACAAAAATGATGACCCTCTACATCACCTTTCAAGCAATCGAAAACGGTGAAATCGGTCTAGACACTTTGGTGCGTATTTCCAAAAATGCAGCCGCAGAGCCTCCTTCGAAATTGGGATTGCGCGCGGGCCAGCAGATCAAGCTGCGGTATTTGATCCGCGCTGCTGCGATCAAATCTGCAAACGACGCTGCGACCGCATTGGGCGAAGCAATCGAAGGATCCGAAGCTGCATTCGCACGTCGCATGAACAGAACCGCCAAAGCATTGGGTATGACGCGGTCCACATTTAAAAATGCCCATGGCTTGACGGCATCGGGTCACCTGTCAACCGCGCATGATATGACCATTTTGGGCCGGCATCTTTTTTACGATTTCCCGTCCTATTATAACTTGTTCTCACGCGTCACGGCCGACGCCCAGATTAGACAAGTCGCGAACACCAACCGCCGCTTTTTAAACAGCTACCGCGGTGCTGACGGGATTAAAACGGGATACACCCGCGCCGCAGGGTTCAATTTGGTCGCCTCAGCGGAACGCGGTGGGGAACGGATCATCACAACTGTGTTTGGTGGACGGTCCACTGCATCACGCAACGCCCAAGTCGCAAAATTGATGGATCTTGGTTTTAAACAGGCACCAAGCATCGTCGCTGTGCAACCGCCAAGCCCGCCATCCTATCAACAGACAAAAGTTGAAACAGCCCAAGTCTCAACAGCCTCAACAAATGGCCTTGCTGGCAAGACGGTTCGTTTGAAAACAAACGTGACCAAAAGTCTGCACCCAAAATTACGCCCTGGTTCGGACGCGCCTGTCGTTGCACAAGCCCCGCTTGACCTACGCGATGATATTCAGTCCGCATTGGAACAAGCCCAAGCCGTCAGTTTGACAGAGGCTACGCCCAAAGCTGACGCTGTCTTGGTTCCAAAACCGCGCCCCGTCGCGTTTGCAGTTGAGGAAACACCACAGCAAACCGAACCACAGCAACCCAAGACAGTGACCCGCCTTTCATCGTCCGATGCGCGCAACTGGGGTATCAACGTCGGCAGCTTTCCAAGCCGCTATGCCGCAGAAAAAATGCTGCTCAAGACCGCATTGGCAGAAATTGACACGCTCGACGGGTCGTTGCGCAAGGTCCAAGCGGGAAAACGCGGGTTTGAAGCCAACTTTCTTGGCCTAAGCCAAGATCGCGCCGCGCAAGCGTGCAAACGGCTTCAGGCGCGTGACGTGAACTGTACGCCCATCGATCCAAGTTAATCTGGCTTGGGTCGATCATCCCAATCGGAATTTAGAATACGGCGCGCATCCCCTTCGGGATCATCGTATTGTTTTGATTTGAGAGTATACAAGAAACCAAATAAACCAACGCCCCCAAGAAAGATCGAGATCGGGATTAAATAAACCAAGACATCCATTATTTTATCCGCAGTGCATTCAGTGTCACCGTAATGGATGACAGAGACATTGCCAAGGCCGCAATCAACGGCGTCGCAAGTCCTGCAATCGCGATTGGGACGGCGACAACATTATACAGGGTTGCGATTTGAAAATTCTCTTTGATCCGACGCTGGGATTGATCGGCGACACCCACAACCCCAACCAATTGATCCAACCGTGCACCCAAAAATACGATGTCAGAGGCAACGCGCGCCGCATCTAATGCCGATGCTGGGGAAATCGACACATGTGCCGTCGTCAAAGCGGCGGTGTCATTCAATCCGTCCCCGATCATGAGCACCGTCTTGCCACTGGCGTGTAGCGACGAGATATAGGCCGCTTTGGAAATGGGTGTTTCACCGGCTGCAAAGGTGGTGATGCCCAGATCCTGTGCCACGCTCTTGACTGCCAATTCGGTATCGCCCGATAAAATATGGACATCTAGGCCTTGCGCCTTGAGTTCATTGATTAAGTCCCGCGCGCCCAGTCGCAAGGTGTCAGCAAACTCAAATCCAATCGGGGTTTGATCACCAATCGCCAAAAACGTTGCTGTTCCTTGGTCATGCGTAGCGCCGACCCATTCCGCACGACCAAGACGCACCAGCATCCCGTCAAAGCGTCCTTCGATACCAAAACCCGGCACCTCATTCACGTCTGTAACCTGTGCCCTGCTCATTCCTTGTGCGTCAAGCGCGCTCAGCAATGCGCGCGACAGCGGATGGTTTGAATGCGATGCGAGCGTCGCCGCAATCTGCAAATGTGTGGCTTGGGCATTCGGAAGACTGACCAATCGGGGCGTCCCATTCGTGAGCGTTCCAGTTTTGTCAAAAACCACCGTGTCAATTTGGGCGATACGTTCCAAGGCTGTGGCGCTTTTGATCAAGAGACCCTTTTTATACAAACGTCCCGAGGCTGCGGTTGTGACCGCAGGCACGGCAAGGCCCAACGCACATGGACAGGTGATAATCAAAACCGCGGACGCGATATTCAGTGACATCCGCAGATCCCCAGAATACAGGAACCAACCGATAAAGCTGATCGCTGACAAAATATGCACGCCCGGAGCATAAAGGCTGGCCGCTTTGTCCGCGATAGAGGTGTATTTTGACCGCCCGCTTTCCGCAATGGCCACCAATTCGGAAATTTGGTGTAATGATGTATCCTGCCCCACGGCCGTTGCACGCACCAACAGAGGACCCGTCAAGTTCAATTCGCCCGCACGCAATGCGTGACCAATATTCACAAATTCTGGGCGTGTTTCGCCGGTCAAGATGGATCGATCAACTTCTGACGTGCCGTCGATGACATCGCCGTCGACAGGCAACCGCGCACCGGGGCGGATGACCAAAATATCGCCAACGACCAGTGATTTGACACCAACCGTTTCGTCGCGCCCATCGCGCCGTACAATCGCGCGAGGAACCTCAAGCGCTGACAACTCTTGCGCGGCGGAACGTGCCATGGATCGGGTGCGATGGTCCAAATAGCGCCCCGCCAACAAGAAAAACGTCAGCGAAATCGCGGCATCAAAATATGCGTGTTCACCCGACAGGGTCGTTTCGTACAGGGATGTGACCAAGGCCAATAGGATCGCCAATGAAATTGGCACATCCATATTCAAATGGCGATGTCGCAAGACGCTCCACGCGCTGGTGAAAAAGGGCTGTGCTGCATAGATGGTTGCCGGCACTGCAATCATGGCAGAAATCCAATGGAACATATCCCGTGTGATCCCATCTGCCCCTGACCACACGGCCACCGACAACAGCATCACATTCATCATTGCAAAACCTGATACCGCCAAACGGGTCAGTAATTTGCGAGCTGCGCGTTCCATTTCGCTTTGCATCAACAAGGACGGATCAAGTTCGTGGGCTTCGTACCCAATCGCACCCAGTTCTTTTATGAAATCCTCGACTGGAACAGCCGCATCCGTTTCAATCGTGGCCCGTTTTAAGGTCAGGTTGACACGCGCCGATGTCACATTCGGCATCGCGCTGAGCGTTCGTTCAACGGCGGAAATGCATGCGGCACAGTGAATTGTCGGCAACGTTAAAACAACATTCCCATGCGCATCATCGCCAAGTGCGGTCTGTTCCGCAAACGGTGCCGCGTTACATGCAGGGCAAGCAGAGAATGTTGTTTCAGACATGATTATTTACCTACGTAAACATCCAAGCGTTGTTGGAATGGGATATCAGAGCGCGATAGGGCGTCTATTTTGACCAACCAAAGCCCCTCGGCCAAATCGATTGACGCGCGATAGGCGGTGCCATCAAACACAAACTCAGGATAGGTATCAAACTCCACAGTCGTGGTCCGCCCAACAAGCGCGCGAAGAGACTTGGCCGCAACCGCAGCGCCGTCTGCGTCTGCAATCTTTATCACGATCTCTCCGGCGTCATAGGACACTGCTGTCGACCATTGTAGGGCTTCCTGCGCTTGGCGTTTTTTGTCAAACTGTTGGCTGGCGACATAGGAATTCGCCACCTCAAGACCCGGAAATGTTGATACGGCTTTGAAGGCCATCACAATATTGACCGAGATGATGATCCCAAAGGCAACGGCAAATCCTGTAAAGACGTGCCAGCCTTTGATCTTGGGTGTGTCTTGTTCTATACGAGCCATCATTTTTCGTTTCCATTAAATACTGTATCTTTATACGCACGATCACCGTTGGAAAGGTCTTCGATCCAAATGCGCAGATCTGTAACCTCGGATGTGGCGGGTTTTGAACCTGCGGGCGCCATAACATAGACACGTTGAAGAAGCGTTGAATCTGCATTGACCGTTATCGACTGATAGGGCGTGCCTTCCAGCTGCACGAAATACGCCACGTCGCCACGCACCGAAATTCCGAACTGTCTGTCATCGCCATTTTTATTGCGCAACCGAACTTCGTAGGTATTGCGAATGGTGCCATCAGACATGGTCACAAAGATAGGATTACGCACCGGCGCAACCGTCATATCAATGTCTTGGCGCATGAAAAGGGCCACAACCAGTGCAACACCGACCACTGACCAAAGCGCGGTATAGATCATCGTGCGCAAGCGGAAGACATGATGCCAAATCGGACGCGGTTTGCTCCCCCCTCGTTCCAAGCTTTCGTCCGAGAGCGCCAAATAGTCGATCAAACCGCGAGGCTTGCCAATCTTGGCCATCGTGTCATCACATGCATCAATGCATAGGGCACAGGTGATACAGGCCAATTGTTGACCGTCACGAATATCAATCCCCATTGGGCAGACATTCACGCACGCCATACAGTCGATACAATCACCAAGCTGTTCTGAACCCTCAGATTTACGATGTTTCCCGTGCGGTTCCCCACGCCATTCACGATACCCGACGGTCAGGGTGTCTTCGTCCATCATTGCGGCCTGAATGCGTGGCCATGGGCATGCATAAATACAGATTTGTTCGCGCATAAATCCACCGAACACAAAGGTCGTCAGCGTCAATACAGCGATCGTCGTGTAAGCGGCGGGGTGGGCGGTAAAAGAAACCAAAGCTTGCAACAAAGTGGGTGCATCGGTGAAATAAAAGACCCACGCCCCGCCTGTTGCCATACCGATCAAAAACCATGAAACCCACTTGGTGACCCGCAGCCGAACCTTGCGAAAATCCCATTTGTCTTGGCGATGCAACCGTAGGCGCGCGTTTCGGTCCCCTTCGATCCAGCGTTCCACAAGGATGAAGAGGTCGGTCCAAACAGTTTGTGGACACGCATAGCCGCACCATACCCGACCAAGCGCAGAGGTGAACAGAAACAGGCCCAAGCCTGCCATGATCAACAGGCCCGCGATAAAGTAAAACTCATGCGGCCAGATTTCGATCCAGAAAAAGAAAAACCGACGCGTCGACAAATCGACCAAAACCGCCTGATCAGGCAGGTTTGGCCCACGGTCCCATCGGATCCACGGTGTGAGGTAATAAATTCCCAGCGTGAAGGCCATAAGAAACCATTTTAGATTGCGGAATTTCCCATAAACCCGTTTGGGAAAAATCGGTTCACGCGCTGCGTAAAGTGACGGTGGAGTTTCTGGTGACGAATGCGTCATTTCTTGCCTGCTTGCGTCTATGTTTAAATGGTGCCGCACCTTTGGAAACGCTTAAAGGCGCGGCACTGTAACCCCCGATCAGGGTTTCGGAGGTATTTCAGTTTATTCTGTGGCTTCACCGCCACCAAGGCTGTGGACATATGTCGCGACGGCGCGAATTTCCGCTTCGTCTAAACGTGTGTTCCAGTTCGGCATGACACCGTTGCGGGCAACTGAAATTTGCTTGACGATATTGTCATAGCCGTTGCCATACAGCCAAATCGCATCCGTCAGGTTCGGTGCACCTTGGAAACGATCACCTGTGCCGTCTTCGGCATGACATGCGGAACAGTTGTCCATAAACACAGTCGCGCCTGCCTCGACAACCGATGAGTCTTGGGCCTCACCTGACAGTGACATCACATAGTTTGCAACTGCGTGAATGTCTGTAGGCTCCAAAATCTCACCAAAGGCTGGCATTTGGGAAAAGCGCGCATCTTCGTCTGCGGTGTTACGGATACCGTGGGTGATTGTGGTATGAATATCATCAATCGCACCACCCCAAAGCCAATCATTGTCCAAAAGGTTCGGATATCCATTGGCCTGAACACCCGCAGCGCCAGAACCATGACATTGCGCGCACCACGTGCGAAACACGGCCGCACCTTTGTTTTTGGCATATCCAAGCAGCTCTGGATCAGCGCTGATTTCGGTCAATTCAACAGTGGCAAGTTGATCGTTGATCACCGCATTTGCCAATTCTGCATCCGAAATTTGCGTTTCGACCTGGGCACGGGTGGAAAAGCCCAACAAACCAGGTGTTGCAGATTTGATCATGGGCCATGCAGGATAGGCGATTGTATATCCAATTGCCCAAACGATACAGGCATAGAAGGTCCACAACCACCAGCGTGGCATCGGATTGTCGAATTCTTCGATCCCATCCCAGCTGTGGCCTGTTGTTGGCACATCATTCTTGTTGTCTTGTTTGCTCATTTGTCATGCTCCCGACTTGGGGCTGGTTTATCTTCGTAACGAAACGGAATGCTTGCTGTTTCTTCGTATTGCTTGCCGCTTCCGGGGCGAAAGGCCCAGAAAATCACGCCAATGAAAAAGGCAAACAAAAACATCAACATCCAGCTGTCGGCAAATTGTCTTAGAAAGGTATATTCTTCCATATCCCCACCTATCGGCTTGCATCGGGTTCAAAGGTCGAGAAATCAACCATCGTTCCCAAAATTTGTAGATACGCGATCAAAGCATCCGCTTCGGAAATACCGGGCTGAGCGTCAAAGTTCCGCACTTGGGCACCGGGATAGCGTTCCAGCAAGGCGTCATAATCGCTGTCTGGATCGGCTTGGGCCATGAAATCGTCGCGGCCTGCCTCGATCATTTCGTCCGTGTAGGGGACACCAACGAATTTATGCGTTTTCATCAGATCTTGGATGTACTCACCTTCGATCATTTTACGCTCAAGAAAGCCATATTTTGGCATCACAGATTCGGGAACAACCGATTGCGGATTGCGCAGGTGATCGACATGCCATTCATCGGAATACCGACCGCCAACGCGCGCCAGATCTGGCCCCGTGCGCTTGGATCCCCATTGGAACGGATGATCATACATCGATTCAGCCGCCAAGGAGTAATGGCCATAACGTTCCACTTCGTCACGCATGGGGCGGATCATTTGGCTGTGGCAGACATAGCACCCTTCGCGGATGTAAATGTCACGGCCGGCCAATTCCAACGGGGAATAGGGGCGCACGCCTTCTACCTTTTCGATTGTGTTATCAAGGTAGAACAGCGGCACGATTTGAACCAAGCCACCGATGGTGACAACCAAAAAGCTGAGGATCAGCAAAAGGGTCGCATTGGTTTCAATCGCTTTATGTTTATCAAGAATACCCATTGATGATCTTCCTTATTCTGCAGGCTGCGCAACAGGCGCAGATTGTATTGCGGGTGACCGTTTGACGGTCATCCACAAGTTCCAGCACATGATCAGTGCCCCAGCCAGATACATGACCCCGCCCATGCCACGTACGACATACATCGGGAATTTCGCGGCGACCGTATCGGCAAAGCTGTTGACCAAGAACCCGTTTGCATCAACTTCGCGCCACATCAGGCCTTCCATGATACCAGTGACCCACATTGCGGCCGCATAAAGAACGATACCGATTGTGGCCAACCAGAAATGCCAGCTGACAGCAGACAAGCTGTACAGACGTTCACGGTTCCACAAACGTGGGACAAGGAAATACAACGCACCAAAGGTGATCATACCGTTCCAACCCAACGCGCCAGAATGCACGTGACCGATGGTCCAGTCTGTGTAGTGTGACAATGAATTGACGGCGCGGATAGACATCATTGGGCCTTCGAATGTGGACATGCCATAGAAGCCCACCGAAATCACCAACATCCGCAAAATCGGGTCAGTCCGCAATTTGTCCCATGCCCCAGACAAGGTCATCAGACCGTTGATCATACCACCCCAAGACGGCATCCAAAGCACAATTGAGAACGCCATACCCAAGGTCGACGCCCAATCAGGCAACGCGGTATAGTGCAAATGGTGAGGACCGGCCCAGATGTAGATAAAGATCAATGCCCAAAAGTGGATAATCGACAATTTATAGGAAAACACAGGGCGTTCCGCTTGTTTCGGGATAAAGTAATACATCATCCCCAAGAAACCCGCGGTCAAAAAGAACCCAACAGCGTTATGCCCATACCACCACTGCGTCATTGCGTCTTGGACACCTGCAAAAACTTGGACCGATTTGGATCCCAACAAAGAAACAGGGATCGAAATATTGTTGAACACGTGCAACATCGCAACGGTGACGATGAAGGACAGATAAAACCAGTTCGCAACATAAATGTGCTTTTCTTTGCGGCGAATGATTGTGCCCAAGAAAACCGCCAAATATGACAACCAAACAACGGTCAACAACCAGTCTGTTGTCCATTCAGGTTCTGCGTATTCTTTGGATTGTGTTGCCCCAAACAGATAGCCTATCGCCGCCGTCAAAATGACAAGCTGGTATCCCCAGAACACCCACATTGCCAAATTTCCACCCCAAAGGCGCGCCGCAGAGGTACGCTGCACGACGTAGAAAGATGTTGCGATCAAGGCGTTGCCACCAAACGCAAAAATTACTGCAGAGGTATGCAGTGGACGCAGCCGTCCAAAGTTAGCCAGACCATCCGCCCACGCAAAGTTTAATTCAGGAAATGCCAATTGAAACGCGATAAACGTCCCCATCAGGAACCCCACAACGCCCCAAAATGCGGTTGCGATAACGCCATACCGAACAACGTCATCAAAATATGACTGTTCCCTCACACTGACGGGAACAGGTTCGTCTGTGTTGCGAAGCGTTATAATGAACGCAACCGCGGCGAACAACATAACGACCACGGCTTGCGCCTGATACGCCACATCGCGACCATAGTTTGCCGCTATCATCGCCAAAAGCGTGATAAGGCCCATTACGATCAGTTTGTAATAGTTTGCCATTTCATTTCCTTTTGATTCTCTTACGCACATGGGAATCGCGCGCAAAAACCTTTTCATGCATGATCCGAATGGACCTTTTGCACGGTCTTTACCTTGATCTATGTCAATAAAGTCGGATTCTTGGTTAATTTATATTCGACAGATCGAATATATTACGCGACGAAACCACCATCGGCATCGTCGCCTGCCTCAGCGATTAACGAACGCATATCTGGCACACGCACGTGACGTTTCCCATCAAGCTCAATCACGCCGTCTTTTTTCAGCGCATTAATTTGTCGCGATACCGTTTCCAAGGTCAACCCCAAGTAATCCGACATCGCCTCGCGAGTTAGAGGAAGATCAAATTCAATCGCCTGATCAGGCGAAAGTTTTCGCAGCGTTGCATATCGCCGCGCAATAATTGCCAAAAGAGATGCAAGCTTTTCTCGTGCGGTTTTGCGACCCAAAACCAGCATCCATTCCCGAGCGGCGTCCAACTCATCCAGTGTGATCTGCAACAGACGTTGAACCAGATGCGGTGTTTGCACCATAAGATCTTCGAAAGGCTTTCGGTAAAAACAACACAAGGTTACATCTGTGGTCGCCTGAACGTTATAGACAACCCCATCGCGCCCCGGCCGCCCCACGAAATCAGAGGGCAACAACAAACCAACCATTTGTGTACGCCCGTCTTCCATGGTCTGTGACAAGGTCGCGATCCCCGTGACGACAGAACCCACAAAATCCATCGATTCCCCCATCAGCGCAATGGTCTGCCCTGCATGGAATGTTCGATAATATTTTATTTTTTCAAGGGACACCAATTCATCGTCGCTGCAGCGTGAGCACACGGCGCGATGTCTGATCTGACAATCAGAACAATTCATTTGGGGTGCCTTCTGAAAAGCTGCGGATGTGTTATTCGATTTGATCTGCATCAAAGACATTCACTGTTACTCGATTTACATCCTAGCAGCATGACACATATTGCACAACTCAAGCGCTTGGGTCTTTTTGACGCAAAAGTGCCCCGATACACCAGTTATCCCTCTGCCCCGCATTTCAATGATCGGGTCGATGAACACGTTTTTTCCAGTTGGATCAGTTCGTTGCCAACCGGCACTGGTATTTCGCTATATGTCCACATACCGTTTTGCCGCAGATTGTGTTGGTTTTGCGCCTGTCGCACCCAAGGCATTCAAAATGATAATCCTATCACAGGCTACATTTCGCGGATTGAGGCCGAGCTTGCGCATGTTGTGAAATATCTGCCCCAAGGGACAACACTGACACATTTGCATTGGGGGGGTGGGACGCCGACGATTCTGTCGCCAGACCACATCACCCGCCTTGCAACATCTATTCAAACATCTGTGCCTTTTGCCCCCAATTACACGTTTTCTGTCGAAATCGACCCAAATGAATTGGACGCGCCACGGGTCAACGCGTTGGTCCGTGCTGGCATGAATCGTGCCTCGATCGGTGTCCAAGATTTTGACCCTGAGATCCAGTCCGCCATTGGTCGTCCGCAAGGGTTTGGTGATACAAAAATAGCAATTGATCTTTTGCGCGAACATGGCATTTCGTCGATTAACGCCGACATCGTGTATGGCCTGCCCAAACAGAACAAGCGCCGTCTGACAGACACGGTGCAAAAGCTTGTATCGCTCACCCCGGAACGGATCGCGCTATATGGATATGCACATGTCCCATGGATGGCGCGGCGGCAAAATCTGATTGATGCAGATACGTTACCCAGCCCAACAGATCGGTTAGAGTTGTTTAACACCGCGCAAAACTTATTGAACTGGGACGGGTACACATCGGTCGGCATAGATCATTTTGCCCTGCCCGATGACAGTATGAGCGAGGCCGTCACAACCCGCACCCTACGCCGAAATTTCCAAGGCTACACCGTCGATCCAGCTGTCGCGCTGATCGGACTTGGTGCATCGGCCATTTCGCAATTCCCTCAGGGCTACGCCCAAAACGCAAGCGCGACATCAAAATATTCGGCAGCCATCGACACCAATAGCTTTGCCATCGCGCGCGGTCATGAATTCAGCCCAGACGACAAAATGCGGGCGGCGATCATTGAATCACTGATGTGTAATTTTGATGTGCGTATTGATGAAATGGTTTCGTCGCATGCAGTCACCCGACACGACCTGTATCAGATGTTTGCACGGGTGAACCAAAAGTTCGAATACATCCTTGATGTATCCGAATCGGGATTGTCTATTCCGCACGCCGCACGCCCGTTAACACGTATGATCGCCCGTGAATTTGACGCCTACCAGCTGTCGACAATGGGTCATAGTTCCGCGATTTAAACCAAGGCCGCAGCAATCAACTGTTGTGTATACTCAGTCTGCGGCGCATCAAAAATTTGCGCCGCCTGACCTGTTTCGACAACATCGCCGTTTTTCATGACCAGCACACGATGCGACATCGCGCGTACCACTTTGAGATCATGGCTGATAAAAATATAGGCAAGCCCATATTTACGTTGCAAATCCCGCAACAGATCAACAACCTGGACTTGGACTGTCATGTCCAAGGCCGATGTCGGTTCATCCAAAACAACCAATTTTGGACGCAAAATCATCGCGCGGGCAATCGCAATGCGTTGCCGTTGTCCCCCAGAAAATTCATGCGGATAGCGATCCATCATGGCGGGGTCTAGCCCCACCTCTTGCATCATCTCTTGCACCAATCTGCGCTGCTCGTCTGCGCTGTGATTGGCGTGCACGCTTAGACCTTCGGCAATGATTTGCGCACATGTCATACGCGGCGACAACGACCCATAGGGATCTTGGAACACGATCTGCATATCTGCACGCAGATCACGCAGCTGTCTGGTTTTGAGCGCACCAATGTCTTTTCCCATGAAAACCGCGCGCCCTTCGAACCCGATCAGGCGCATCATGGCAAGCGCCAGCGTGGTCTTTCCCGATCCGCTTTCGCCAACAATTCCAACCGTTTCACCGCGCCTGACGCTAAAGGACGCGTCATTCACGGCTTTGACATACCCAACGGTGCGTTTCAAAAAACCCTGTTGGATGGGAAACCAAATGCGCATATTCTGCGCTTCGGCCACGATTTCGGCGTCTGTTGCAACGGTATCGGGCACGCCAATAGCATGGGCCGACAGCAGCTTTTGGGTATAGGGATGCTGTGGGTTCGAAAACACAGCTTGCGTATCGCCCTGTTCAACGATGTCGCCATCCTTCATCACATAGACACGATCTGCAATACGCTTCACGATGCCTAGATCGTGGGTGATGAACAACATCGACATGCCGACATCGTTTTTCAAATCGATCAACAAATCCAAAATTTGCGCTTGGATGGTTACATCCAATGCGGTTGTGGGTTCATCTGCAATTAACAATTTCGGATTGTTCGCCAAAGCCATCGCAATCATGACACGCTGACGTTGGCCACCAGACAATTGGTGCGGATATGACTTTAGGCGAGAGTGCGGATCGCGGATACCAACGCGGTCCAACAAATAGATGATCCGTTCGCGCGCGGCGTCGCCTGTCAAGCCTTGGTGCAACTGCAGGCTTTCGCGCAACTGCTTTTCCAAAGTGTGCAGCGGATTGAGGGATGTCATCGGCTCTTGAAAAATAAAGCTGATGTCATTTCCGCGGGTTTGGCGCAAATCTTTTTCAGATGCACCCACCATTTCGCGGCCTTCAAACTGGACCGATCCCGACACAGTCGAATTGTTCCCCAACAAAGACACCGTGCTAAGCGCGGTGACGGATTTGCCTGACCCGCTTTCGCCAACCAACGCGACAACTTCGCCCTGCGCAATATGGAAAGACACACCATTCACTACCCGCGTGGTTTTACCCGATTGGGTGAACGAAATCTCAAGATCAGAAACATTGAGAAGCTGTGTCATTCGAACGTCTTTCTAGGGTCAAACGCATCGCGGACCCCTTCGAAGATAAACACCAAAAGCGCAAGCATGATGGCAAAGGTGAAAAAGGCGGTAAAGCCCAACCACGGCGCTTGTAAATTCTGTTTCGCTTGCAGCGTCAGCTCACCAAGCGACGGCGCAGAGGACGGCAGACCAAAACCCAGAAAATCCAAACTTGCCAATCCGGCAATCGTGCCGGTCACGATAAATGGCAACATGGTCAACGTCGCAACCATCGCATTTGGCAGCATGTGGCGGAACATAATCGTCCAGTTGGACACGCCCAGCGCCTTTGCAGCGCGCACATATTCAAGGTTACGCGCCCGCAGGAATTCGGCACGCACGACCCCAACCAATCCAATCCATCCAAACAGCACCATAAGGAAGACCAACAACCAAAATCCACGTCCGACAATCGCAAACATGATGATAATGATATACAGCGACGGCACCGCCCCCCAAATTTCGATGATCCGCTGCAAGATGAGATCGGTCAAACCGCCAAAGAACCCTTGGATCGCGCCAGCCATGATACCAATGACACTGGACAAGGTGGTCACAATGATCGTGAACAGGATCGACAGGCGAAATCCGTATATAATGCGCGCCAATACATCGCGTTTGGTATCATCTGTACCCAATAGGTTTTGACCATTTGGTGGCAGCGGCGCAGCACCTGCGCGGTCGACGGGCGTATCATACGAATAGGGGATGACCGGCCACATGGACCATCCGCGCATAAAATCTGGGTCGTCATACGTGCCCAATTCCACTTGTTCCAAAATGCCGTCGGGATCGTCAAAACACTCCAACACGCCCCCCGTCGCAATCAAACATTTGACCTCGGGGTCGCGATACACGGCTTCGGTTTTGAAATCGCCGCCGAATTGCGTTTCGGGGTAAAAATTAAAAATGGGTGTGAAATATTCACCGCGATATTTCACAAGGATGGGTTTGTCGTTTGCAATAAATTCGGCAAAAAGCGACAGAACAAACACGATCCCAAATATAATCAGCGACCAATACGCGCGACGGTTGGCCCGAAAATTCGCCAAACGGCGTTGGTTTAATGCAGATAATGCCATTGTCTAACCCACTCGCTTTTCGAAATCGATACGAGGATCAACAAAGACATACATGAGATCCGACAAGATCCCGACAACCAACCCCATAAGACCAAAGATGAAAAGCGTACCAAATATGACCGGATAATCACGCGCGACAGCAGCTTCAAATCCCAGTCGACCCAATCCATCAAGGCTAAAGATTGTTTCGATGATCAGGCTTGATCCAAAGAACACGCCGATGAACACCGATGGAAAACCCGCAATGACAATCAACATCGCATTTCGAAACACATGGCCATAGAACACTTTGCGATCAGACAATCCCTTGGCCTTGGCCGTCATGACATATTGCTTTTGAATTTCGTCTAGAAAGCTGTTTTTGGTCAAAAGGGTTAGGGTTGCAAACCCTGAAATCGTGGATGCGATAATCGGCAATGTGATATGCCAAAAGTAATCCGCAATCTTGCCCAACATCGACATATTTTCGAACCCGTCTGATGTCAGCCCTCGAAGCGGGAAAATTTGGAAATATGATCCCCCCGCGAACACGACCAACAGAATGATTGCGAACAAGAACCCTGGAATTGCATAGGCCAAAATGATGATGCCGCTCGTCCATGTGTCAAAGCTGCTTCCGTCTTTGACCGCCTTGCGCACGCCCAACGGGATTGAAATCAGATAGGCAATCAATGTGGACCAAAGCCCAAGAGAAATCGAGACAGGCATTTTTTCCAACACCAAATCAACAACGCTGATCGATCTGAAATAGCTTTCGCCGAAATCAAGCCGCAGATAGTTCCACATCATATTCAAGAACCGCTCGAGCGGTGGTTTATCAAAGCCAAATTCACGTTCGAGTTCGGCAATGAATTCTGGCGGCAAACCGCGGGCGCCGATGTATTTATCGCTGTCCACAGATTCCATCACATCTGATCCACCACCCGAGATGGATTCAAAGACGTCGCCTTCACCCTCTAAATTTGCGATTATTTGTTCAATCGGTCCGCCCGGTACAAATTGTACAAGGGCGAAGTTGATGATCATGATCCCCAACAGCGTGGGGATCACCAATAACAAACGTCGCGCTATATATGCGCCCATGGCTTACTTTAGAACCCCTTGATCCATCAGCTTTTGCGCCTTGTCTGCATTGTACCACCAATAGCTGAGGTAGCCCAAATCATACGGTGCAATGTCTTGAGGATGTTCGTACATGTCCCAATATGCAACGCGATGGGTCGCATTGTACCACTGAGGGATCCAGAACCGATAGGCCCGCAAGACACGGTCCAAAGCGCGAACGGCGGTCTGCAGTTCATCTTTGCTTTGCACGGCCAATACTTTTTCAATCAATGCATCAACCGCTTCGGATTTTAGACCGGGTGAATTAAATACCGATTCATCGGCTGTTGCAGATCCGAAATACTGTTTCAAACCAGAACTGGGTTCCAATGACATTGGGAATTGATCTGTGATCATGTCAAAATCATAATTCCGCGTACGGTCGGTATATTGTGCGGGATCGATGCGGCTGTAGATGGCGTCAACGCCCGCCGCACGTAGATTTTCCACAAAGGGCAATATCACGCGGTCAAAGGTCGGGCTATCTTCGATAATCTCGATTTGCAAAAGCTCACCTTGTGCATTTCGACGCAACCCGTCGTCGCCAACGATCCAACCGGCAGCATCCAACAAAGCATTTGCCAGACGCAGGTTATTACGATCCGTCGGACGGGTTCCAGACACAGGTGCCATAACCGCATCATCCGTTAAAACGCCAGCAGGCAGTTTGTCAGCCAAGGGTTCGAGCAATGCCAATTCACCCTCTGTCGGTTTTCCAACTGCGGCAAGGTCGGAATTTTCCCAGAATGAATTGATCCGTGCATATTGGCCATAAAATAGGGATTCATTCGACCATTCAAAGTTAAAGAGGTATCCCAATGCCTCGCGTACACGGACGTCTTGGAATTTTTCGCGCCGCAGGTTCATTGCAAAACTCTGACCCGTGGCCATGCCGCCATCAGGCAAGGTTTTCTTTACAACCA
>RGAJ01000200.1 GCA_009920225.1 Paracoccaceae bacterium | reverse complement strand
GATGTCAACATCATTGCGGTCGGATGACACGGTCACCGCGCCAAATTCAAACTTTTGACCTTCGCGAATGTTAAAGTTCAAGAAATAAGCGTCTTGTTCTTGGGCCAATTCTGCGTTCACGGAATTCACACGGAAATCAACGTAACCACGCGATTGATAAAAATCTGTCAAAAGCTGTTTATCAAATTCGATCCGATCTTCGATCAATGTATCCGATTTGACGAACGCCCGTAAAAATCCTGCTTGTTTAGTGCCTAAAACGCGGCGCAGACGACGATCCGAATAGGCTTTGTTGCCGACAAATCCAATCTTTTCGATTTCGGCGATACCGCCTTCAAAGATTTCAAAGACCAAATCGACACGGTTGTCAGAGCGACGAATAATTTTGGGCGTAATGCGTGCCGCAAGGCGACCCGAATCCGCATAAGCCTTGGCAATTGCTGCGCGGTCCTGTTCGGCCTTGTCGGGGGTAAAAATCAAACGCGGCTTTGACACCACCATAGAGCGCAAGACCGTATCATTGAGGCGCGTGTTGCCTTCGAATGAAATTGCGTTGACGGTTGGGTATTCCTTGACGGAAATTACCAATTGACCGCCCTTGGGTGAAAGATCAACAGTTTCAAAAAGGCCGCTTGCCAAAATATTTTGATAAGCCGCGTTCAAATCTCCCGCGCTCACGCTATCGCCCGGAACAATACCCGCATAGGTTTGGATTGTTGCACTTTCGATGCGCTTGTTCCCGTCAACAACAACGGACGAAAACCGATAGCTTTGCGCCCATGCTGATCCTGCAACCAACAGCGACGCAGCCAAAGTTGTCGATAATAAAGCTTTTCGCAAAGAATGATTAGAATTGAACCGCAAATGCATTGAATACTCCCCGAACGTCGTCCCAAACTGAGTATCGCGTTCGGCGGGCGATGTCAAAACTGCATTGCGGCTTTGTCCTAATTTCCGCGCATTTTATGGGCAGAAAATGTCGTTATAGATCGCAAACATCATGAAAGAGAAAATGATCGCCAATCCGACGGTCATCAACCGATTGACAACTGTCGTGTTCGGCGGGCGTCGGAACACTGCCTCATAGGCGTAAAACACCAAATGCCCGCCATCCAAAACAGGGATCGGAAATAAATTCACCATCCCCACTGCGGTGGACAAAACAGCGATGAACCAAATCAGATCCTCGCCGCCCTGTCGCGCCATTTGGCCAGAGGTTTCCGCAATGCCAATCGGGCCTGAAATGTTGCAACTGCTGACAGCGCCCGACACGACATGATATAGCCCTGTGACCGATCCTTCCATGATCGCATACGTGGCCTTCAGGCTTGCCCAAATGGACCGACCAAGCGGTACAGTTTCGGTCATGGGTTCAAACGAATACAGGCTGCCCACAATTCCAATCCGCCAATAGGCCGTGAACGTTCCATCGTCTGCCTGTTCGTCGACACGTTTTGGGACCAACTTTGTGGTGAACACATCGCCTTTGCGCCATACCGTCAAGTTTAACGCAGCTCCATTCGATCCCTCGACACGGGTTTTCAAGTCTTGGAACGAAAATATATCCTCGCCATTAACCTGCGTGATCACATCTCCGACGGCCAATCCGGCCTCAATCGCGGCAGAGCGTGGCACCAATTGATTGATCCGCGCTGTGTCCATGCTTGGCCCTTGGACAGACATCACACTACCGTCGCGCTCAACAACATAGTCCACCAAAGGAAAGCTTTTGGATGCACGAATCGCATTGAAAAACTGTTCGAAATCCTCGCCCTCTGGTGCGGGAACACCGTCGACGGACACAATTTTGTCCCCTGTTCGGATATCAGAGGCGTAGGGGAAATCATAAACCGTACCAATTGTCAGCGGTACTTTGGTTACGCCTTGGTACATAAAGAGCCCGACAAAGACCAAAGCGCTAAAGATAAAGTTAAAGGCGGGTCCCGCCGCGACAGTCGCCGCACGCGCCCAAAGCGGCGCACCGTGCATTGTGTCGCGCAGATCGTTGCGGTCCATCGCGTTTAATCGATCGACATCCGGATCGCTTGCCGCGCCTTTGTCCCCTTTGAATTTCACATATCCGCCAAAGGGAAACGCGGCGATTTGCCAAACGGTGCCATGCTTGTCCACCCGTGAGATCAACACAGGACCAAATCCTACCGAAAAGACTTCGGCCTTGATGCCACTGATCTTGCCGATGTAATAATGTCCAAATTCATGAACAAAGACGATAATCGACAAGCATACAATAAACGCCAATAGCGTCACCGAAGCATTGCCAAAACTTGGCATTAATCCCGCAAAATCCAAAACCTAATTCCCTGCCCTTACCGCATCAATGATGTCCTGCGCCACACGACGCGCAGCGAAATCTGTCGCCAAAATACACTCCAACGACAAAGGGTCATCCCCCATCATGTTGTCTTTGATTAAAGCGTCCATGGCCTGTTTTACAACCTCTGCCATTTGTAAAAAGCCAATTTTTCGATCAATAAATCCGTCAAGCGCGATTTCTTTTGCCGCGTTAAACGCAGCACCTGCCAAGCCACCAATTTCCATCACGTCCCACGCCAGACCAAGGGCAGGATATTTTCGCAAATCTGGCGCCTGAAAGGTGAATTGCCCCAGCTTTGCGAAATCCAAACGTTCGACAGGGATATCCCCGCGCGTCGGATAATAGAGCGCATAGCCAATCGCATGGCGCATGTCATGGGCGCCAATATGCGCCGTTATGCCCCCATCTCGAAATCCGACCATGGCATGGATCAGAGACTGCGGGTGGATCACCACTTCGATTTGATCTGGACGCAATCCAAATAACTCTTTGGCTTCAATGACCTCTAACGACTTGTTAAACATAGACGCACTATCAATTGTGATCCGCTGCCCCATGTCCCAAGTTGGGTGTTGGCAGGCTTGTTCAGGCGTGACGTGCTGTAAATCTTCAAAAGCTGTGTCGCGAAATGCCCCACCTGAGGCAGTGATAATCACACGCTCGACGTCTGACGCCTTTTCGGATTGTAAGAGCTGAAAGATTGCGGAATGTTCGCTATCGACCGGAAGGATCACCCCCCCAGAAGACGCAGCCGTTTTATGCATCAATGCGCCTGCGGCAACCATGCTTTCTTTGTTCGCAAGGGCAAGTGTGGCGCCGTGGGACAATGCAATCAGTCCCGGTTCCAATCCCGCCGCCCCGACAATTGCAGACACACATATATCAACAGGTCTATGCGCGGCCTCAAGCAAGGCACCACGCCCTGCGGCAGCCTGAATTGGATGGCCAGACAAAGCAGTTTGTAGTTCGGACAACAAGGCGTCATCTGCGGTCACAGCGATTTGCGCGCGCAGATCAATCGCGTCTTTGGCCAATTGTTGTATGTTTTGACCACCTGACAACGCCACAACTTGGAATCCGTTGGGATCGCGGCGAATAAGGTCAATTGTGTTTTGACCAATGGACCCCGTTGCGCCGAAAATGCTTATCCGTTTCATAGCGACATCAACAATGGAAGAAAAAAGCCAAATACCAACGCGGCGCCGACCACGCCATCAAAACGATCCAAGACGCCACCGTGACCCGGGATCAAGTTTGAACTGTCTTTGACGTTTGATTTACGCTTCATCGCGGATTCGAAAATATCGCCCATCTGTGACGCAAATGACAAAGCCACGCCCATTGCAATTGACAAGACTGGCGTCAAATCCCCCCAAAATACATAAAGCGTCAAACCAGCCGCGCAGATCCATCCTGCAACCGCGCCTGACCATGTTTTTTTGGGGCTAAAGCGCGGCCAGAACTTGGGGCCTCCGATCATGCGACCTGCAAAATATCCACCAATGTCTGTGAGGATAACAAGACCTATCAGCCACAAAATAAGAATGGATCCATAAGACAGCCGCAACTCGATCAAGACATACCCCGACAGCAAAATCATTGCCGAATACAGTGCCCCAAGATAGCGATGCGACATGAAATACCAAAGTTGCAGCAAAACCGTCATTGGCAAGATTATCATCATCGCATCAGAATAGACAAATCCTAACGTCGCCCCCCCTGCGGTCATCGCAGAAAGCCATGCGGCTTGGCGCGATAAGGGGGACAGCATCTTGCCCAATTCCCAATGCATTGCGCCAACCATCGCCACGATCAATGCCACGAATACAACACCGCCAAACCAAAAAGCGGCTCCCGCGACGAGGATCATCACAATGCTAGACCATACTCTGGCCTTAAGATCGGACCAACGTTCCGACGTCATGCGCTAACTGCCCCAAAACGCCGCTCGCGTTTTGAATAC
>RGAJ01000199.1 GCA_009920225.1 Paracoccaceae bacterium | reverse complement strand
CTTGGCGCCGTCAAATGCGACAGATATCCTTGGGATCAAGGGGGTTTTGGATGCCGCCGAACCACAGGTTCTGGATCAGGCCGATCTAAAACAGATGATTGAGACGTTGCTTGACGACGCTCTGGATCAATTCATCACCAGCCGCCGCGACGAAGGCCGACACTTGCACAGCGTTCTGTCTGATGCGATCAACGAAATCGAAAGCCTGGTTCAACAGGCGGTTGCCGTTTTACCCGACCGCCAAGCGCGCATCGATGGGGTGTTCCGTGAGAGCCTTGCGCGATTGACGGACGCAAACGTAGACGTCGATCGCGAACGCGTTGCCCAAGAAATTGGTATGATCTTTATTAAACAAGACGTAAAAGAGGAACTTGACCGTCTTGCGACCCATATTATCGCTGCACGTGAATTGCTGAGCGACACTGCCCCCATAGGGCGGCGGTTTGATTTTTTGACCCAAGAATTCAACCGCGAAGCAAATACATTGTGTTCAAAAGCCCAACATATCGATCTGAGCAGGATTGGTATTTTGCTCAAAACGACCATCGACCAAATCCGAGAGCAGGTGCAAAATGTCGAATAACGAAATGGCCCGTCGTGGATTATTGATCATTCTGTCCTCGCCATCTGGTGCGGGGAAAACAACGCTGGCCAAACGTCTGTTGGCATGGGACAGCGAAATGCGGTTTTCGGTGTCTGCAACAACGCGCGCGCCCCGCAGTGGCGAAGAACATGGGCGCGAATATTATTTTCATACACGCGAAGAATTCACGCAAATGGTTGTGCGTGGCGATATGTTGGAACATGCCGAGGTTTTCGGGAATTTCTATGGCAGCCCACGCGGTCCTGTCGAAGGTGCGATCAATGCGGGTCGTGACGTCTTGTTCGATGTGGATTGGCAAGGCGGACAACAGGTGCGCAATTCGGCGTTGGGCAAACATGTGCTGTCCATCTTTATCTTGCCGCCCTCGATTCCGGAATTGGAACGACGCCTGATTTCGCGCGGCCAAGACAGTGCAGATGTCATTGATAGTCGCATGGCCAAATCGCGTGATGAAATCAGCCATTGGCCCGAATACGATTATGTCTTGGTGAATGACGATCTTGATGCCACCGAACAGCGTTTAAAAACAATCATCAGCGCAGAGCGACTTCGCCTGACACAGCAACCAGATGTGGTCGAGATTGTGCGTAAATTGAACAAAGAATTCGAAGACCGCCACTGATCGTTACGACCGCATGATAGACATCGCTTAGCTCAGAACGGTTTTGTCAAAGTGATCGGTTTGAACCAATTTGATATCCAGCTTGGGCGCAACCATCGCCAATTCGGCAGCAATCATTTTTGGATCGGCGGCAACGTGATACATGCATATCAACGCCCCCTGAAACCCACGCGCCTGTAGTACCGATGCGATATCAAACGCATCATAGGTTGCGCAAAATAACCAACACACCACAGATGCAGACGAGGGCAGGGCCGACATACCCAATTTGAACTCGGTATAGGACACGACATCGCATTCACTGAGCAAAGCAATTGAGGTTTCAATGCTTTTTTCGGGTACAACAAATATCCCACGAACGCGATGCAGGGACACGGGGCAGGGTCCTTTCATTTAGGTATTTTGCACACAGAGTGCGACGCTCAAGCAACTATAAAGAAAGTTGCCGAAAGCAGAGACAGTGCATTCGGAAAAAAACTGTTTCCAATTTGTAAAAATGACGTCACGATCCCTATTCATATCGCCTATGTAACTGTGCTACGTAGTGAATTAGAATATGATCAAATCATGACTAAAGGATCCCACACAATGACCGACCGTCCCACCTTAAAAGCAAAAGACGCCCCAGATCTTGCAGGTTTTGATTGGTCTGATCCGTTCTTGTTAGATGATCAATTATCAGAGGACGAGCGGATGTTTGCGGCCTCGGCACGGACATTTGCACAAGAAAAACTGCAACCGCGCGTGATTGAAGCCTATCGCGACGAAGTGACAGACCCAAGCATTTTCCGCGAAATGGGCGAAATGGGTTTGCTGGGCATCACGGTTCCAGAACAATATGGCGGTTTGGGCGAAAGCTATGTGACCTATGGTCTTGTTGCGCGTGAAATCGAACGTGTCGACAGCGGCTATCGGTCGATGATGTCGGTTCAATCCAGTCTTGTGATGTATCCGATCTATGCCTACGGCAGCGAAGAACAACGTCAAAAATACCTGCCAAAATTGGCAAGTGGTGAATACATCGGTTGTTTCGGCCTGACCGAGCCCGATGCAGGATCTGATCCCGCAGGCATGAAAACACGCGCAGAAAAGACCGCGACGGGGTATAAATTGACGGGATCCAAAATGTGGATTTCAAACGCACCGATTGCGGATGTGTTTGTCGTTTGGGCAAAGTCAGAAGAGCACGGTGGCAAGATCCGCGGCTTTGTTCTTGAAAAGGGAATGAAAGGTTTGTCCGCCCCAAAAGTGGGGGGCAAGCTGTCACTGCGCGCATCGATCACAGGCGAAATCGTGATGGATGGCGTCGAAGTGGGCGACGATGCGTTGTTGCCATATGTCGAAGGGTTGAAAGGCCCGTTTGGATGTTTGAACCGCGCACGTTATGGCATCAGCTGGGGCGTGATGGGGGCGGCAGAATTCTGTTGGCACGCCGCACGTCAGTACGGTTTGGACCGTCACCAATTCAAACGCCCCTTGGCCCAAACGCAGTTGTTCCAAAAGAAACTCGCCGATATGCAAACCGAAATCACGCTTGGCATGGCGGTAATGGTATTTCCGAAGATTTCCAAGTGTTCCGCCATATGGCAAACCTTGAAACCGTCAACACATATGAAGGCGCGCATGATGTGCATGCTTTGATCTTGGGGCGGGCACAAACAGGTTTGCAGGCTTTCTTTTAATATGCACTCATGACGCGCAACCATTGGCATGTAAACGCCCGCGAGCACATCAGTTTCCCCGCATTAGATCGCGATATCTCGGTTGATTTCGCGATCATTGGCGCGGGGTTTACGGGGCTCAGCGCTGCGTTACATGCGGCGACATCTGGCATGCGTGTGGCTGTAGTCGATGCAAATCATGTTGGGTTTGGTGGATCTGGGCGCAATGTCGGTTTGGTCAATGCGGGGCTCTGGTTACCACCTGATCAAATTTGTGACGCTTTGGGACAAGATGCCGGTCAAAGGTTGATAAATCGGTTGTCCGCAGCCCCAGATGACGTCTTTGAGTTGATAAAAACCTATGATATTCAATGTGATGCCCATCGAAATGGAACCATTCATTTGGCCCATTCAAAAGACGGGCTTGCCGATCTTGAACGGCGCAATGCGCAATGGAACGCGCGTGGCGTAAAGACGCAAGTTTTGTCGCGTGATGAAGTTGAAAAGCGCGTTGCAAGCTCTTGTTATCATGGCGGTTTACATGATCCACGGGCAGGGGTGATACAGCCGTATGACTATGTGCGCGGCCTTGCGCGCGCAGCGGCGTCACATGGCGTTGATGTGTTTGAACACACTGAATTCCGGAGCGCCTCTCATGCGCAGGATATCTGGCATGTCACAACGAATGGCGGCACGATCCGCGCGAAATATTTGTTGAACGCAACAAATGCCTATGGTCCGCTTTTTGGTGGCGCCACGGTGCCAAAGACATCATATGTCTATTATTTTCAGATGGTAAGCGACCGAATTCCCGAGGACATTGCGCAGGATTTGTTGCGCAATCGCGAAGGCTGTTGGGATACAGCGATGATCATGACTTCGTTCAGAATGACGCGTGACAATCGTTTGGTCTTTGGTGCGATGGGCAACGCAAATGGTGCGCATGGCGCGATTCATCGTATCTGGGCGCGTCGTGAGATGCAGCGCATTTTCCCACAGCTGCGAGGTGTTGGATTGGGTGACTATTGGTCGGGCCGTATCGCGATGACGCCAAGTAAAATTCCAACAATATTGTCCCGAGACCACTGTAGCAGTGTGTTTGGCTATTCGGGGCGCGGTATCGCACCAGGAACTGCGTTGGGCAAAGATATTGCATTACATTATGCGTCTGATGGGACATATGAGGTTTCTGTTCCAATTTCGGACAGCTACGAAGAAGCATTTTGTGACGTTAAATCAGCATATTACGAAACGGGGGCAAGTATGATCCACACAGTATCATAATCGTATAATGATAATTATGTTAAATAAATGTTTTCTTGATAACTATTTTCACCTCGTTTAAACTTTTCAGTACAAAAGTTATTTTCTCTCGTTTCTCTTTTTACAGGATTACAATGACGCCTTCGGTGGA
>RGAJ01000198.1 GCA_009920225.1 Paracoccaceae bacterium | reverse complement strand
GAAGAACGCTATGCCGAGCTTATGACTCAGTTCGGGTTTGACAAACCCATGATCGCACAGTTTTGGGATTACTTTGTCGGCGTGCTGCAAGGGGATTTGGGACAATCCTATGTGACCAAGAAACCGGTATGGGACGAATTCTTCGCGCTTTTTCCTGCCACGCTTGAATTGTCCGCATGTGCGATGATTTTCGCAATCCTGCTGGGCTTGCCGGCTGGGGTGATCGCGGCAGTCAACCGTGGGAAATTCTTTGACCGTGCGTTGATGTCAACGGCGTTGATCGGGTATTCCATGCCAATCTTCTGGTGGGCGCTTCTGTTGATCATCGTCTTTTCGGGAAACCTGCAATGGACACCGGTGTCTGGTCGCATTGATCTGATTTATTATTTCCCTAATGAAACAGGTTTCATGCTGTACGACGCCTTTGTATCTGGTCAAAAAGGTGCGCTTTGGTCTGCTGTGCGTCACTTGATCCTGCCAACAATCGTGTTGGGTACAATTCCTTTGGCTGTGATTGCGCGGCAAACACGCTCTGCCATGCTTGAGGTCTTGGGCGAAGACTATATTCGCACTGCCCGCGCAAAAGGCATGTCGCCGATCCGTATCAACGGGGTGCACGCCCTGCGCAATGCCTTGATCCCCGTGATCACTGTGATCGGTCTGTCAGTCGGGACGTTGCTTGCCGGCGCCATTTTGACCGAGTCCATCTTTAGCTGGCCCGGTATTGGTAAATGGATGGTCGATAGCATTTTCCGTCGCGATTACCCTGTGGTCCAAGGCGGGCTTTTGTTGATCGCCGTCATGGTCATGATCGTCAATCTTCTTGTTGATGTGCTTTATGGCGTCATCAACCCAAAAATCAGGAAGCGGTAATGTCAGATATAGCTCAAAAACAGCCCAGCCGCCCCAGTGCGTTGGCAGAATTCTGGTACTACTTCCGTGAAAATCGCGGTGCGGTATTTGGGATGTGGATCTTCATCGGCTTTTTGATCTTGGCGATCTTTGCACCCGTTTTGGTACCCTATGATCCGACCGAACAATTCCGCGAACACACGCTTCAACCCCCCGTTTGGGCAGAAGGCGGATCTTGGGAGTTTGTGCTGGGCACCGATCCTTTGGGCCGCGATATGCTGTCACGATTGATCCAAGGTGCGCAGTATTCGTTCTTTGTCGGGATTATCGTGGTATCTGTTGCCGCGACAGGTGGTATTTTTGTTGGTGTTATTTCGGGCTTTGCGCCGAAATGGGCAGACACGCTTATCATGCGGATCATGGACATTATTTTGGCCTTTCCGTCGCTCTTGTTGGCCTTGGTCCTGGTTGCCATCTTGGGCCCATCACTGACCAATGCGATGATCGCAATCGCGATTGTGTTGCAACCCCATTATGTTCGCTTGACACGGGCGTCTGTGTTGTCAGAACGCCAAAAAGATTACGTCACCTCGGCCCGTGTGGCAGGGGCAAGCAAGATGCGATTGATGTTCATTACAGTTCTTCCAAACTGTTTGGCACCGATCATCGTCCAAGCCGCGCTTTCGTTTTCAACGGCAATTTTGGACGCTGCTGCACTTGGGTTTTTGGGCATGGGCGCGCAACCGCCAACGCCGGAATGGGGTACCATGTTGGCCGAAGCGCGTGAATTCATCTTGCGCGCATGGTGGGTTGTCACATTCCCCGGCGTTGCAATCTTGATCACCGTTTTGGCGATCAACCTAATGGGCGATGGTCTGCGTGACGCGCTCGATCCGAAACTGAAAAGGAGCTAAGGACATGAGCTTGCTTCGTATCAGAAACTTGACCGTAGAATTTGCCACAGCATCGGGCGCCTTTCGTGCGGTGGATGGCGTCAACCAAGACGTGGATGCCGGCGAGATTTTGGCAATCGTAGGTGAAAGTGGATCGGGAAAATCCGTGTCGATGTTGGCCTTGATGGGATTGCTGCCGTGGACGGCGAAAATCACCGCCGATGAATTGGTGTTCAATGGCCACGATCTGACCAAGATCAGCCCAAAAGAGCGCCGCAAGATCGTCGGCAAAGACCTTGCAATGATCTTCCAAGAACCAATGTCGTCCTTGAACCCCTGCTTTACCGTTGGTTGGCAGATCAAAGAAGCACTGCGCATTCACATGGGATTAAATCGCAAAGCACGCCACAACCGTGCGATTGAACTGTTTGAACAGGTCGGTATCCCCGATCCTGAACGTCGTCTGTCGGCGTTCCCACACCAAATGTCGGGCGGTATGAACCAACGGGTGATGATCGCAATGGCCATCGCGTGTAACCCCCTTTTGTTGATTGCAGACGAACCGACAACCGCATTGGACGTGACGATCCAAGCGCAGATCTTGGATTTGTTGGTCGAACTGCGCCGCGAACAGGGAATGGGATTGGTCTTGATCACCCACGATATGGGCGTTGTCGCAGAAACGGCCGACAGGGTAAGCGTTCAATACGCAGGTCAAAAGATCGAAGAGCAGCCTGTAAAAGATTTGTTCGCCACGCCGCGCCATCCCTATACCTCTGCTCTTTTGGATGCGCTTCCTGAACGCGCGGTGGACAAGTTCCTGCCAACCATTCCAGGCGTTGTCCCTGGTCAATTCGATCGCCCGCGCGGATGTCTGTTTGCACCACGCTGTGAATTTGCTGATGATCTTTGCCACTCAACCAGCGCTACGCCCGCAAGCGCGTCGCTTGGTTTGGCACGGTGTCATCGTCCCTTGAACATAAAGAATAAGGCTGCGTCATGACACATCATCCGATTATGACTGCACACGATTTGGCGCGTCACTACGAAGTTGGTGGCGGAATTCTACGCAAACCGCAGACCCTAAGGGCGGTTCAAAGCGTGGACTTCCAACTTTACCCTGGAAAGACCTTGGCCGTTGTCGGCGAGTCGGGCTGTGGAAAATCCACGCTCGCGCGGCTTGTCACAATGATCGAAGAACCTACTCACGGAACGCTCGATATTGACGGGACCCCTGTCAAATCAGAGACATGGGCAAAGTTGCGCCAAACCGTGCAAATCGTGTTCCAGGACCCCTATGGATCGCTGAACCCACGTCAACGCATCGGGCAAATTTTGATGGAGCCTCTTATCATCAACCGCCCCGAAATGACCGCATCTGACCGCGAAGCCAAAGCGCGCGAGATGTTGACCCTTGTTGGATTGCGTCCCGAACATTTTGACCGCTATCCACATATGTTTTCGGGTGGCCAGCGTCAACGTATCGCCATTGCCCGCGGGCTCATGTTGGATCCAAAGATTTTGGTTCTGGATGAACCAGTCTCTGCATTGGATGTGTCGATCCAATCCTCGGTTCTGAACCTTTTGGTGGAACTGCAAGAGCGGTTGAACTTGGCCTATCTCTTTATTTCGCACGACCTCAGCGTGGTGCGCCATATCGCGGATGAGGTCATCGTCATGTATCTTGGCCGTGCATTGGAACGGGGCAGCAAAGACGAAATTTTCGCCAATCCAAAGCATCCCTACACCAAAGCTTTGCTATCAGCGACACCCGTGGCCGACCCTACGCGCAAACCAGATCGGATCAAGCTTAAGGGCGAATTACCGTCCCCATTGAACGTTCCAAACGGTTGCCCGTTTGCGCCGCGCTGTTGGAAGGTAACAGATCGCTGCCGCACCGAAGTGCCAACATTCGCTGACACCTCGCATCAAGTGGCGTGCTTTGTTCCAGAATAACGTCTAATCGTTCATTGCGACCATATTCGCCAATTGCGCCATCCGATGGGCAATGTCGTTGGAAACAGCGGCCTGTTGAGTGACGGCGGATGCAATCGTTTCTGTGTCGTTGTTCAAGCTTGCGACGCTGCCGATGATCCCATCCATATTTTGGGTGATCTTTTGATTGATCACCTTGATGGTTTCGATTTCTTTGGCAATCGCTTGGGTAAACGTTGTCGCGCTATTGGCCAAATTTTTGACCTCGCCCGCGACAACGGCAAAACCTTTACCTGCCTCGCCTGCGCGCGCGGCTTCGACCGCTGCGTTCAGGGCCAAAAGATTAATCTGGTCCGCAATCGTATAAACAAATTCGACGGTTTTTTCCATTGTCTCAGACGATGCGACCAAGTCGCCGATGACCTTCGTCGTAGAATTGGCGGATTTTTTCAAAGCAAGGCTGTTTGACTGCGACACTTGCAATGACCGCGATATTTCATTGATCGAGGCATTCATTTCCTCAACCGCTGCAGCCGTGGATGCCGCAATGTCAGCGGATTGCATTTTAACAGCACGTTCGGCGGTGATGTCGGTGGCATATTTCGTCACGCCGATGACATTTCCATTTAGATCATAGTCC
>RGAJ01000197.1 GCA_009920225.1 Paracoccaceae bacterium | reverse complement strand
TAAGCGATGAAACGTCTTTGGGACGTTTGGATCGTTTATTGTACCGAATCGAAGGCTTTTTTGCGCTGGGCTCTGGCATTGTGACGCTTGGTCTTATGATCATGGCGGTGGTGTCGGTATCGGGTCGGCATCTGTTTAATGCACCCTTGCCGGGATATGTGGATTGGATATCGCAGGCGATGCCATTCATTGCCTTTCTTGGATTGTCGTATACCCATCGCGACGGTGGGCACATTCGGATGGACTTGTTCATCGGGCGCTTCAAAGGGCGTTGGATGTGGATGGCCGAGTTGGTGTCGTCGATCTTTATTTTGCTGATAATCCTCATGCTGATCTGGGGATCGTGGTCACATTTTGATCGCAGTTTTGATTGGGCCGCACCGCTTTATAGTCGCGATAGCACGATTGACATCAATCTGCCGATTTGGCCGACCAAGTTATTGGTGCCATTGATGTTTTCGCTGATCGGGCTGCGCACCCTGCTGCAAATTTGGGCCTATGCCCGCGCTTTCATGACGAACGCAGAGCGGCCGATTGCCGTGCCTTTGCCGCAGTCTGTTGCTGACCAAGCCATGGCCGAAGCGTCCATGGTCGAAACAGGGAGATAGGATCATGGAACCCATTGATATTGGTATCGCCGTTTCAATCATAATGGTCATCTTTGTCTTTCTAGGCATGCGTGTTGCCTTTGCCGCTGCGGTGGCAGGGTTTTTGGGGCTTTTGTGGATTTTCTGGGCAAAAAAGGGATATAATCCCGAAGACTTTGGTTGGGCTTTGGGGGTTGCTGTGAAAACAGCAGGTCAGGTGCCCCATTCCAAGATCAGCTCGCAAGCCTTGTCATTGATCCCGACATTTATCTTGATCGGGTATCTGGCCTATTATGCAGGCCTGACCAAGGCCCTGTTTGATGCGGCAAAACGCTGGGTCGGTTGGTTGCCAGGTGGTATGGCGGTGTCGACCGTTTTTGCGACTGCCGGCTTTGCGGCCGTGTCGGGTGCGTCGGTTGCCACATCAGCGGTCTTTGCCCGCATTGCCATTCCTGAAATGTTGGCGGTCGGGTACAACAAACAATTTGCGGCGGGCGTTGTTGCTGCGGGCGGAACATTGGCATCGCTCATCCCGCCTTCGGCTATTTTGGTGATTTACGCAATTATCGTCGAACAAGACGTGGGCAAGCTTTTGTTGGCAGGGTTCATTCCCGGTGCGTTTTCGGCTGTGATTTATGCTGGTTTGATTGTTGGCATGGCACTGAGCATCAAAAACTTTGGGCCTCCTGTGGGGGGCTTTACGTGGAAAGAACGGTTTACGTCGATTATACCGGCGTTCCCGATTTTCTTTGTTGTGATGATCATTGTCTTTTTCATCTACAACCCGTTTGGCGGCGACCCGTTTGGCACACCGACAGAAGGGGGTGCCTTGGGGGCTGCGGTTGTTTTGTTGGTCGCTGTTTTCAAAGGGATGAAATGGTCACAATTGAAATCGGCGTTGTTGGAAACGGCCAAACTCTCGGCCATGATCTTTGCGATCATTTGGGGCGTTTTGATCTATGTTCGGTTCTTGGGGTTCGCACAATTGCCCAAGGCCTTTGCCGAATATATCGGGGGACTTGAACAATCGCCGATGATCACGCTGATCATGATCTTGTTGGCATATGCGGTCTTGGGCATGTTCATGGATGCGATTGGGATGCTTTTGCTGACACTTCCCGTTGTTTATCCGGCGGTCATGGCGTTGAATGGTGGTGAATTCGTATCCGCCGCAGACAGTGCATTTGGGATGTCTGGCCCAATGTGTGCGATTTGGTTCGGGATCTTGGTGGTCAAAATGGCAGAATTCTGTTTGATCACCCCGCCCATAGGGTTGAACTGTTTCGTTGTGGCAGGGGTGCGCGACGATATCACGGTCCAAGATGTCTTTCGCGGTGTGACCCCATTCTTTGTGGCAGACGCGATTACGATTGCGCTTTTGGTGTCGTTTCCCGCGATTGTGCTTTGGTTGCCATCAATGGCGTGATGCGGCAATCGCCACGTGACTTTTGCCCGCCTTTGCGATAACGCAGGGGCGGGTATTTTATTTGGGTGTACACATGCATGTATTCATTACGGGCGTCGCGGGGTTTATTGGATCAACAGCTGCGAAAATGTTGTTGGACCAAGGTCATCAGGTCTCTGGCATTGATAACCTGAATGACTATTACGATCCTGCTCTCAAGCAGGCGCGATTGAATATAATGCAGGACTATGAACAGTTTTCCTTTACCCAAGGCGGCATCGAAGAGCGCGGTCTTTTGATGGGACTTTTTGCCCAAGGCTTTGATGCCGTTATCCATTTGGCCGCCCAAGCAGGGGTCAGGTATTCCATCGACAATCCGCGCGCCTATCTTGAGGCGAATTTAATCGGCACCTTTGAATTGCTCGAAGCTGCGCGGGCCCATCCGCCCAAACATATGCTGTTGGCATCGACATCCTCGGCCTATGGCGCGAATACAGATATGCCCTATTCGGAAACACAAAAGGCCGATCACCAAATGTCGTTTTATGCCGTGACCAAGAAATCGAATGAATCGATGGCCCATTCCTATGCGCATTTGTTTGATTTGCCGATCACCATGTTCCGGTTCTTTACCGTTTATGGTCCACGGGGGCGGCCCGATATGGCGCCTTATAAATTCACTCATGCCATCGCCAATGGTCGAGCAATTGATGTTTATAATCACGGCAATATGCGGCGCGATTTTACCTATGTCACTGATTTGGTGCGGGCATTGGTGATGTTGATCGAAACCCCACCGATCAAAGATCAGCCCTTGGGCGCTTTCGACAGCCTGTCGCCTGTTGCGCCTTATCGCGTTGTCAATATTGGCAACAACGATCCCGTGGAATTGGGCGATTTTATTGCCGCGATTGAACAGGCCTTGGGGGTTGAGGCGGTCAAGAATTATATGGATATGCAACCGGGCGATGTGCCAGCCACATGGGCAGATACCACTTTGTTGCAGGCATTGACCCAGTACAAACCAAATACTGACATAAAAACAGGCGTAACTGCGTTTGTTGCATGGTATCGCGATTATTATCAGGCTAAAGATACCGCAACCACGACATAGGACCAAAGATGACCGAACCCAGTGATGCAATCGCCACGGCGCGCCGTGTTTTGGCCGTTGAAGCAGCCGCCATTGCGCAGATGGCAGATGATCTGCCCCACGATTTCCAAGCGGCAATCGACGCGATTTTACAATGCAAAGGCCGCGTGATTATATCGGCTGTCGGGAAATCCGGCCATATTGGCAACAAGATCGCCGCGACCCTTGCCAGCACAGGCACACCGGCAAGCTTTGTCCACGCGACCGAAGCCAGCCATGGTGATTTGGGCATGGTCACGCCACAAGATTTCTGTTTGCTCATATCAAATTCGGGCGAAACCGCTGAATTGCGCGATATCGTGGCGCATACACGGCGATTTTCAATCCCGATGGCGGCAATTTCGTCAAAGCCAGACAGCACTTTGATGCAGGCGGCCGATTACAAATTGCTGCTAACGAATGCGCCAGAGGCCTGTTCAATTGGCATGGCGCCAACGACATCCACGACGCTGACCTTGGCGTTGGGCGATGCTTTGGCCGTGGCCTTGATGGAGCGGCGCAATTTCCGCCCCGATGATTTCCGCGTCTTCCATCCTGGTGGTAAACTGGGCGCGCAAATGGCGACCGTTGGCCAGCTGATGCACGGTGGCGATCAGGTGCCGATTGTGTCGGCCGATCTGCCGATGCAAGACACGTTGATCACGATGACATCCAAGGGCTTTGGGATTGCGGCAGTCTGCGACAATGGTGTGCTTTTGGGCGTTGTGTCCGATGGGGACTTGCGTCGTCATATGCATCACTTGATGGAAAAAACCGCAGGTGATATAGCCACACGAAACCCCGTCACAGTGACAAAGGCCCATTTCGCGGCCGAGGCATTGAATATCATGAATACACGTAAAATCAGTGTGTTATTGGTGGTCGATGCTGATCAAAATCCTGTTGGTGTTTTGCACATTCACGATCTTTTACGCGCAGGTGTCGCATGAAAACAGTCATCATTATTCCCGCCCGCTATGCCTCGACACGCTATCCGGGCAAACCGTTGGTTGAACTGGCTTTGCCCGACGGATCACGCAAATCGCTGATCGAACTTAGCTGGATGGCTGCCAATCGGGTGCAGGGGGTTGATGCGGTTTATGTTGCAACCGACGATGATCGCATTCGCGATGCGGCAATCGGTTTTGGGGCACAGGTCATCATGACCTCGTCTGAGTGTCGCAATGGGACAGAGCGCTGCGCCGAAGCGGTGAAAAACGCAGGATTAGACGCAGATTTGATTGTGAATTTGCAAG
>RGAJ01000196.1 GCA_009920225.1 Paracoccaceae bacterium | reverse complement strand
AAGCTGTTCCCCGGCTTGATCATTTATTCCGATGCATTAAACCACGCGTCGATGATCGAAGGCGTGCGCCGCAATGGTGGGGCAAAGCGTATATTTCGCCATAACGACGTTGCGCATTTGCGTGAGTTGTTGGCCGCAGATGATCCCGCAGCGCCGAAACTGATTGCCTTTGAATCGGTGTATTCGATGGATGGCGATTTTGGTCCGATCAAAGAGATTTGTGATCTTGCCGATGAATTCGGTGCCTTGACCTATATCGACGAAGTGCACGCGGTTGGCATGTATGGACCACGCGGCGCAGGCGTTTGCGAACGTGACGGTTTGATGGATCGCATTGATATCATCAATGGAACGTTGGCCAAAGCCTATGGCGTGATGGGTGGATATATCGCGGCAAGCGCGAAAATGTGTGATGCAGTGCGTTCATATGCACCTGGGTTCATCTTTACGACATCCCTGCCCCCAGCAATTGCAGCAGGTGCAGCGGCATCTGTTGCGCATTTGAAAACCGATCAATCATTGCGCGACCAACACCAGTCACAGGCCAAGATTTTGAAAATGCGCCTGAAAGGTTTGGGGCTTCCTATTATCGATCATGGCTCACATATCGTGCCTGTGATTGTTGGCGATCCGGTTCATACTAAGAAGCTGTCCGATATGCTGCTAAGTGCCTATGGAATTTACGTCCAGCCCATTAACTTCCCCACTGTTCCGCGTGGGACTGAACGGCTACGCTTTACGCCATCACCGGTGCATGGACCAAAAGAAATCGACGCCTTGGTCAAGGCGATGGATGCCCTTTGGTCCCATTGTGCGCTGAATCGTGCCGAACTGAGCGCGTAAGGCCAAAGGCAAGTGCAAACCCTTTTGTATTATGATAACCTACCCGTATGGGCGGAATAGGCGATTCGAGATCTATTCTTATTTGTGATGCAAACTGGGGACGCGTTACAGCAATGGCAAGAAAGAAACTGACCGAAACAGGTCAGGATAATGATCTTAAACCTCTTGGGTTTGATGATTACGAGCTGAAACTGGGTGACATGTTACGTGGCGAACGGGCCACGATTGGTAAGTCATTGCTTGAGGTTCAGCGCGAGCTTCGTATTTCTGCCACCTATATTGCCGCGATCGAAGACTGTGACCCAAGCGCATTCGATACCCCCGGTTTCATTGCAGGCTATGTTCGGTCTTATGCCCGTTACCTGAATTTGGATCCGGACGCGGTCTATGAACAATTCTGCGCCGAAAGCGGATTTTCCACCGCACACGGTATGTCCGAAGCGGCATCATCGCGTCGGGTCGTGACGACAGTGGTCGCAGGAAGCACAAAAACTTCGCGTGATGACGAACTTTTTGCAAAATCGCCCTCTGCCATTACTGCCCCATCGATTGGGTTTATGGACCGCATCGAAGCAGGCGCAATCGGATCTTTGACCGTCATGGCCGCGCTGATCTGTGGTTTGGGCTATGGCGCATGGTCTGTTTTACAAGAAATTCAAAGGGTTTCGGTCACCCCAGTTGATCAGACACCTGTTGTATTGTCAGAATTAGACCCTGTCGCAACCGTTCAAACCAAAGATGGAACACTTGAAGTCACAGGTGTTGACCAAACACAGCGCAGTGACAAGTTGGATCGTATGTATCGCCCTGCTGCATTGGATGTGCCTATTTTGATTGCACGCGATGGACCTATTTCCACGCTTGATCCCAACCGCTTTGGCAGCTTTGCCCAGTCTGCACCAACAGCAGCAACAGACACCGTAAATCCATCCGACATTGACCGTATCTTGGGGGATATCCTGACGGTCGATGCAGGGATCACAACGCCCAAAGTCTTGGAAGACGTGCCGCCTGCCGTTGCCTTGGTCGCAACACGCGAAGCATGGGTTCAAATCAAATCAGCATCGGGCAGTGTGATTTTTGAAAAAATCATGACGCCGGGCGAAGAATACGTATTGCCGCAAACTGAGGCTGCGCCAATATTGCGGGCTGGCATGTCAGGATCGATTTATTTTGCTGTAAACGGTGGTCTCTTTGGCCCTGCAGGTCAAGGAACATCGGTTGCAAAGAATGTTGAATTGTCCGTGGCAAGTTTGACATCCGAATATGCGCCTGCAGATTTTATCGAAGATCAACATTTGGCACGGATGGTGGCAGAAGTTGAGTTTTCGACATTTATGCCCAAACTCTTCGACCAATAGATCAACGTACCGTTGCGGTCACGCTGCAGACCGACTATGTCTATTAACACAGTTATATAGATCTGAGGTTTGACATGTCGATCAACCATGTTCGTCCGTGGCGCAACATTTACCGCCGCAAATCCCGCCAAATCATGGTTGGATCGGTTCCCGTTGGCGGCGACGCACCGATCAGTGTTCAAACCATGACGAACACGGTCACAACCGATATCAAAGGGACAATCGCCCAAGTCCAAGCCGCGGCCGAGGCTGGCGCAGATATCGTACGCATCTCAGTCCCTGATCAAGACAGCAGCCGCGCGCTGAAAGAGATCATAAAAGAAAGCCCCGTGCCCATCGTGGCAGATATTCATTTTCACTATAAACGTGGCATTGAAGCGGCCGAGGCGGGCGCCGCCTGTCTTCGGATCAATCCGGGCAATATCGGATCGCCCGATCGTGTCCGCGAAGTAATCAAAGCCGCGCGCGATCATAATTGTTCAATCCGCATTGGCGTGAACGCGGGATCGTTGGAAAAACACCTCTTGGAAAAATACGGTGAGCCCTGCCCCAACGCCATGGTCGAAAGTGGATTAGATCATATCAAAATCCTGCAAGACAATGATTTTCATGAATTCAAGATCAGTGTCAAAGCATCCGACGTGTTCATGGCAGCAACTGCGTATCAATCCTTGGCCGAAGTGACGGATGCCCCTATTCATCTTGGGATCACAGAAGCAGGTGGATTAACCAGTGGCACGATCAAATCGGCGATCGGTTTGGGGAATCTGTTGTGGATGGGCATTGGCGACACCATCCGCGTTTCCTTGTCCGCAGATCCAGTGCAAGAGGTGAAAGTCGGGTTTGAGATCCTGAAATCCTTGGGGCTTCGCCATCGAGGCGTCAATATCATTTCCTGTCCATCTTGCGCGCGCCAAGGGTTTGACGTGATCAAAACGGTGGAAACATTGGAAAAACGGCTTGAGCATATCAAAACGCCGCTCAGCCTGTCGATCATCGGGTGCGTTGTGAATGGCCCGGGCGAAGCATTGATGACGGACGTCGGTTTCACGGGCGGCGGCGCGGGTCACGGGATGGTCTATTGGGCCGGAAAACAAGACCACAAGATCGAAAACGAAAAGATGGTTGATCACATCGTTGAGTTGGTCGAAAAACGTGCATCCGAGATTGAGGCGGCGGTCACCCCATAATCAGGGCACAGTTGCCAAAATTTAACGCAAAAAGTATCTGTTAAGTCTTGGTTCGCATGAGCACGAGCTTTGCGATCAACAACGCCCATGGCAAGCCGTGAAAGGCAAAGTCAAAGATATCAATCGGGCGTGTAAGATCCCCCGAAAGCAGCATGATGATTTTTTCCCAAACATGCGGCGCCGGAACGAACGGAGCCAATCCAAGCGTGGCGCTTGCCAACAGCAATGTGAATGTGGGGATAGATAAGATCAGGTCTTTCATTGGGCATCCAATGCGGTAAAGTGTGCGAAAAGCGTACTTGTGACTTACAGGAAGGCGCTGACATATTCAAGAAGGCAAATGTGAATGGCTTTTTTCAAGGAACAATGGGACCGGTTTATCAATCGCTGCGTCTGGTCGTGGCAAGGATGGGCACATGTTTGGGCAAACGAACCCAGCTTAAAGCAATGGATTGTGGCAAACTGTATATCAACCCCACTGGCGATTTGGCTGCCCTTGGGGGCTGCGGAAACCGCTATTTTGGTTGCGGGCGGCATTCTGGTGTTGGCCGCCGAATGCATGAACACTGCCATAGAACGCGTTGTTGATGATATTAGCCGCGACATTAGGGATGCCGCCAAATTCGCAAAAGACGCAGCAAGCGCAGCAGTCGCAATAACAGGGATTGCAGTTGGCGCTGCATGGGTCATTATTTTGATTGATATGCTGGGATAAATGGCGCGGTTGACGGGGCTCGAACCCGCGACCCCCGGCGTGACAGGCCGGTACTCTAACCAACTGAGCTACAACCGCGCGTGCTGTGGTGGATAAGAATTTTTCACACTGGCGTCAATATAGAAAATCAACGATTTTTTAAAAATCTTGCTTCGCGTTTGGGAACACTGGATTCTGATACACCGCAAATGAACCGATTGATACAAAACAAAAAAACCACCCAAAGGGTGGTTTTTTATGGCGCGGTTGACGGGGCTCGAACCCGCGACCCCCGGCGTGACAGGCCGGTACTCTAACCAACTGAGCTACAACC
>RGAJ01000195.1 GCA_009920225.1 Paracoccaceae bacterium | reverse complement strand
ATGCGGTCCGCGTCTGACAGCGCAAGGGCCTCTTGCGAGAGGACATCATCCACAATTGTTTTGAGTGCGACCCGTTCAAGATGCGGTACGGGGTCCTGTACCCGCCCAAAGGCAAGCGTCGTTTCGGTCAATGAGACCGCACGTGACACCGATCGCATCAGTCGCGGCGCCATGCGTTGGACCATGGGATCATTGCTGTCTTCCATACGATCGGACAAAAGCTGCACAGTTGACAGGATATTGCGTAAATCATGGCTGACTTTGGCGACGGCCTCGCCCAACATGGCGAGGCGCTGTTTTTGTCGCAAGGACGCGGATAGGTCCCCTTGCATCTGCGCCAATGCCGTCTCAGCAAGGTGAATTTCCCGAATGCCAGAGCTGGGCGTCATGATACGGCGGATATCTTGGGGGGCACGTGCGTAATCCGACATGGATTGGGCAACACGTTTGATCGGTTTCACGATCAAACTACGCACCGCGAAAAACAAAAGCGCGGCGGTGATAATTGAAATGACCGCAGACAACCACAAAATACGCAGACCGTAATTCAACATCGCTTCGCGCAGCTTTGCGGTATCAAGCGTCACTTCGATCAGCTGCCCCGCGCCTTGTGACGGCAAGCCAATGACGCGGATAATTTCGAAATCTGGGGTGATAACTCGGTTGAATGTGTCGCGGATCAAGGCAAAGGCAGGCGGATCGCGCAGATCAAAGGTCTGTGACACAGGCTGCGGCAATTCCGACGACAACACCAGTTGCCGCGATTCATCGCGAATAAGCACGACGTTATATACATCCGCGGTTTGCAACAGCTCTGCCTCAAGCTCGGGCGACAGCATATCATCCGCCAAAAGCGCAAGCGAGGCCAATTGCGCCCGTTCCACCCGCGCATTCAAATAGTCCAATCGAAATCGTGCGATGGACGGAACAAAAATCAACACCTCGGCCAGCATGACAAAAACGATTGTCAGAACCAAAAACCGACCAGAGAGGGTTTTGAACATCCTTAAGGAATCCTTTTTTGCACAAATCGTACAATGCGTTTCACCCATACGCTACCAAACAGGCGTGGTGAAAAATAGGCCCCTGCGACCCTTTTGTTGATTTCGTGCAAACTGGGATAAGGCGCGATCATCGCCGATACTTTCGATATCTTTTCGCGATGGGTCACCAGATAGGTCCAGAAATTTATCATCTCGCCCGCTTGATGCCCCACAATCGTTGCCCCGACAACACGCCCACCCCCAATGATGGCTTTGGCAAACCCGATTGTGTGACCTTCGGCGATGGCACGATCATTTTGGGCATAGTCAAACCGTGCCTCTTCGGCGCGCGCGCCGAATTCTTGCCGCGCCTGCTCCAAGGTCAATCCAACCTGTGCAACCTCGGGATCGGAATAGATGACCGACGGGATCGCCGTTGTTTTTGCCTTTGCGGGCAGGCCCAACAGCGCAGAGCGGATCACCACACCCGCGTGATATCCCGCCACATGGGTGAATTGCGCCCCGCCCGCGACATCGCCGATGGCGTACACCCGTTTATTCGTGCTGCGCAAATCGGCCCCGACGGTGATGCCGCGCTTGTCATAGGCAATGCCAGCCTTTTCCAAATCCATCCCATCAATATTCGGGCGCCGTCCCGCCGCAATCAAAAGATGCGATCCCACAATCTGTGTTCCGGTCGACAGCGTGCAAACGACACCTTGGTCCGATTGGGCAACGGATACCAGGCCTGTATTATCCTTTATATCCACCCCATCGGTTTCTAACGATGCACGCAAAATTGCAGCCGCCTCAGGATCCAAAGTCGCGCCAAAACGTGCCATTTCAATGATTGTGACCTTGGACCCCAATCGTGCATGCGCTTGGGCCATTTCAACCCCAATCGGGCCACCGCCCAAAATGATCAAATGCTCGGGCTGCGTGTCGACCGTAAAAAGCGTCTCGTTCGTCAGGTACGGCACATCCTGCAATCCGAGGATTGGTGGGATCGCAGCGCGTGCACCTGTGGCGATCACAATGCGCCGCGCTGTGATCAAGGTGTTATCGGCAATGACCGAAGTTGGTCCTGCAAAGCGGGCAAAGTCGCGAATGACCCGCACGCCCAAGCCTTCAAACCGTTCTTGGCTATCATGCGGCGCAATGGTTGCGATGGTTTTGTGAACATGGGCTTGGGCCGCTTTGTAATCGATGTCGACCCCAACCGCGTTGATGCCAAAGTCCTTGGCCTTGCGCACCAAATGGGCGTGCTTTGCCGCGCTCAGCAATGCCTTTGACGGCACGCAGCCGTAATTTAGACAATCGCCCCCCATTTCATGTGCTTCGACCAAGGTCACATCTGCACCCATTTGCACGGCCCCCGCCGCAACGGACAATCCGCCTGATCCCGCACCAATCACCAATAAATCGGTCTTTACCTTTTTCATGATTATCCCTTTTTCCCCAAGAACATCGGCACGACAGCAAGTGCTGCCAAGCCCAAGATCGGGCCAATGATATGCGGCGACCAAATGATGCTAAAATCCGGGGTCTGCCCCCGATCAAAGACATCGCCAATGCCAACCCCGATCCACGTGTAAACCAATCCACCGGGGATGATCCCCAAAAATGTGGTGATCACAAAATTGCGAAATTTAACCCCGACCAAGGCCGGCAGCACATTCGCCACAAAGAACGGCACAACAGGCACGAGGCGCAGCAAAAACAACACGCTGATTTCGTTTTGCTTGAGCCGCGCCATCATAGTGGCCAAGGTGCCATCGGCCGTATCCACCTTGTTTGCGATGGCTTTGCCGATCCCAAGCTGTACGGCCAAGAAAATGGCGCATGCCCCCAACGTAGCGGCAATAACGTTCAAGAACGTACCAAAAGCCAAACCAAACAAAAACCCACCCGTAATCGATGCAACGGCAGCACCGGGCAGGGAAAAGGCAACGATGATGAAATACACCGCGACAAATCCCATCGCGGTCAGCACAAAATTTTCGTCGCGCACTGCCAACAGGCGATGACGATTCTCGGCCAAGCTCTCAAAAGAGAGGGCATCGGCAAAAAAGACCGCACCAAGGATCGCAACAAGAGCTATTATAATGATAGGAATGTACCGCATCGTATCCACCAATATGTTCTATTTCCTCAAAAAGACCCGAAATCTAAGGGTTTGGCCAGTGACCTCACAACAGGGTGATCAAAATCGTGGCTTTTGTGAATTTTCCACTGGCATTCGCGGGGCAAATGAAATAATTCGCCCTTAATTCGACAAAAATGTTGCGAAACCCGTTTGTCGGGTTTGACTTATGTCCGAATGTCGCTTAAGTGCGGCATCCTAGATTTACATGTGGTGCGAATCCTTTTGCGCCAGAAAAAACGGAGTTGGAGCGATGAAACGCACCTATCAACCATCAAACCTCGTTCGCAAACGTCGTCACGGATTCCGTGCGCGCATGGCAACCAAAGCTGGCCGCAAAATCCTGAACGCACGTCGTGCACGTGGCCGGAAGGCGCTTAGCGCGTAATTTCCGCTTTGGCGAAGATTATAAAAGACGCCGCTCGCGGGGGATCCGAACCATCGACATCCTGTCGAAAACCGGATATCTCGCAAGCGGTGTCTTTTTCTGTGTCTAACGTTCAAGTTATGAAGCATCGTGCGGATTTCGTGGCGGCCTCAAAGGCGCTTCGGCAATCGGCACAGTCGATGTTGGTTCAAGCACGCAATAGGCATGATGAAAACCCCGCACGGGTTGGCTTTACCTGTTCGAAAAAGGTGGGCAACGCCGTCGCACGCAATCGCGCAAAACGCAGGCTGCGTGCCGCAGCACGAAGTGTGTTCGCGACGCATGCACGGGCAGGCTTTGATTACGTGCTGATCGGACGACACACGGAAACCAGCGAACGCCCCTTTGATCAGCTTGTCAGCGACCTGCGTTCGGCTGTCAATAAACTGCACCAAAAGGCAGATCAATGAAGCTTGCGGCGAAACTCTTGGCGTTGCCTGTTCGGGGCTATCGTTTGATTTTTTCGCCGTGGGTCGGATATAACTGCCGATATCAACCGACATGCAGTCAATACGCCCTTGATGCCTTGGCCGAACATGGCGCCTTCAAAGGCGGCTGGTTGGCCGCCAAGCGCATCGCGCGCTGCAACCCATTTGGCGGATGCGGATATGACCCCGTGCCGCCGTCGGGCGCTGCACATCATTCGAAACACACACAAAAGGAAGACGGCCATGGACACGACTGAATTGGATGACATTCACCCGCTGTTTCATGGCGCACCATCGACGACCGAATTCAAAAAGCTACGCAAACGCATCGTGCGCTATGTGCGCGATGCGATTGAGCAATACGGCATGATCGAACGCGATGCGCGGTGGCTGGTGTGCTTGTCTGGTGGCAAAGACAGCTACACGCTCTTGGCGGTTCTCTATGAATTGAAATGGCGTGGGTTGTTGCCTGTTGATCTTTTGGCGTGCAATTTG
>RGAJ01000194.1 GCA_009920225.1 Paracoccaceae bacterium | reverse complement strand
ATTGCAGCGGATCACCAACGCGCAGCCCCATCTGTTCTGCCAAAACCGTTTCGACCATGACCGAAGGCGTGCCATTGCGCGGGGCAAGTGCGGTGGCAATATCCTGACCGCTTTGCAGCTTGAGTGTTCCATAAAGCGGATAAGCGGTATCAATCGCTTTGATCTGGGTTAAGGCGCGTTCCTTTTGTCCGTCGATATCGGCGACCAACATGGACCGGAAATCAATGATTTCGGACACGTCCGTCGCTTGGTCGCGCAGCCATTTTAGTTCGGTGTCATCTGCGCGACGATAGGTAAATTCTGCCTCAGCATCACCCCCAAGGATTGCCGCGCCTTCACGATTTAACCCGTTTTCAATTCCACTGCGCACGGTTCCCACCGCAGCGATTGCCGCGACGCCCAAGGCCAAGCAGGCAATAAGAATCCGAAAGCCACCCAAACCCGCGCGCAGTTCACGTCGGGCGAAATGAAAGGCTGTTCTCATGCCGCGGCCTCATGTGCGATTTCACCGTCAACCAACCGAATTGACCGCGCACAGCGGCCCGCCAATGTTGGGTCATGCGTGACCAACACCAATGTTGCGCCATATTCCTCTTGCAACGAAAACAGCAAATCCATGATCGCCGCCCCATTGGTTCCGTCCAAATTGCCCGTTGGTTCATCCGCCAACAAGATTGACGGCCGTGCAACCACGGCGCGGGCCAAGGCCACACGCTGTTGTTCGCCGCCCGACATTTGTGACGGATAATGTGTGACCCTGTGGCCAAGACCGACCTGATCCAATGCGGCACGGGCCAAATCAAACGCATCACGCTTTCCCGCCAATTCCAAAGGCGTCGCCACGTTTTCAAGGGCGGTCATCGTTGGGATCAAATGAAACGATTGAAATACAATCCCCATCGTGTCACGCCGAAAGCGGGCAAGTTGGTCTTCGTTCATGCCGCGAATATCGCGTCCAGCGATGGAAAGTTGGCCGCCTGAGGCGCGTTCCAACCCACCCAGAAGCATCAACAAAGATGATTTCCCAGATCCAGATGGTCCAATCAACCCGACACTTTCACCCTTTTCGATGGTTAGCGAAATGTTGCGAAGAATGTCAACTTGACCTGCATTGCCTTGCAGAGACAGTGACACATCCTTAAGTGTGATGAGAGAATTCGACATGGAACCTGCGATGTTTTTGTTATGCTTACTTAGGACATATGGGCTTTTTGCCAAACTGGGCAAGGTGTGGGTGTTTGTTTTTATGCGCTGGGCGGCAATGACATGTTGCGCGGAATTCCCCCAGAAGCATCGCGTGAAAATCTACGCGGCATTTTAGAGATTTTGCGCAAGGAAAATCGTCAAATCATCGTCGTTGGCATGGTCGCCCCCCCAAATTATGGACCCGAGTACAAGGCGCAATTTGATGCAATTTTTCCAGAACTGGCGAAAGAATTCGATGCCGCCTATATCCCCAGCTTTTTCGTCCCCCTCATGGAATTTGGCTTGGGCAGTGAAGAGCTGAGGGCCGTTATGCAGTATGATGGCATTCATCCTAACCCAAAGGGCGTAAGTATGATTGTCGAATATATTGGCCCTATTTTGGAACAGGTTCTATTGCCTTAAGTCCGTATGCTTTCGGGGCTGTCATCTGTACAATGGGCGCGGATTGCTGCGCGCCTTTACAAAATTGATACTTAATATCTGCTAAGTGTCCGATCCACCTTTTGCGCAAAAAGCGCGGAATATGAGAGGGTTCTCTATGAACTCTGCTGATCGGTAATTAGTGATGTCACTGGAAAGAATTATTCAGATATTGAAATCTGGGACCATCTATACAGATGGATCTTGGGTGCTTGTGATGGGCGGGCAGGGCGCCGAATTAAACACCCTAAGCAGCGGTCTGGCACAAATTTCGATACGTGTTGAAAACGCAACCACCTTGGATCAAGCGGTGGCATTGATAGGTTCAAACGAACTGCCCCCTATTTTGGCGTATTTCTTTGCCGATGGCTTGGGTGGGCTGGACAATGCGATGACGCTGCATTCAGGTTTGCAAAAGATCACCCATATTGGAAAATCGCTGATCGTCTCATCCGAACAAAATCCTGATTTTGATTTTTCTTCGATGACAGAAAATGCGCCTCTGATCCTTTCAGCCCCCAAGAAAACGCGGTTAAACTAATACTAAAGCATATAAAGTATATAACAAAATGCCAACAAATTACCGTTTTTCGCTATCTACTTTGTATTGAAAGTTTGGCATTTTGAAACTGTGAGTAGTGAATCGTACCCCGGATTTTTTTTGTGCGGCTTCACAAATTTAAGTAAGTTAGTTTTCGTTTTTTACGAGTTCCAGTTTCGGCTGGTGGTAACGAGTAAAATAAAATAAAAGAGGGCTTCGGCCCTCTTTTTATGTTTCTGGCCTTTTCAAATGTACTTTGGGAGAATTCGATGAAACTCGCAGCAAGCGCCTATCCCGCAACATGGCATACTTCATGGGATGCCTATACCGACAAGATCATGCATTGGGTTGCAGATGCCGCGGAACGCGGTGCGGATTTATGTGTATTCCCCGAATACGCAGGTCTTGAGGTCGTTTCAATTGCAGGCGAAGACATTGCAAAGGATCGCGAAGGATCACTTCAATTTGCAGCCGACCACATTGATGTTATTGCCGAAATTCATCAAGCGGCGGCACAAAAATTCAATATTACAGTTTTATCTGGATCGCTGCCTGCGAAATTGGGAACAGATTATGTCAATCGTGCGGGGTTGTTTTGCCCCAACGGGCAATTTGCATGGCAAGACAAACAAATCATGACCCGTTTTGAACGCGAAGAATGGATTGTGGCAGGGGGCAATCCGCTTCAGGTGTTTGAAACATCGTTGGGGCGCATTGGTGTGTTGATATGCTATGACAGCGAATTTCCTCTGTTGGGTCATGCGCTGCGGGACGTTGATATTCTGTTGGTTCCGTCTTGCACCGAGGCTGTGTCAGGATACTGGCGGGTGCGCATCGGGGCTATGGCGCGGGCGTTGGAAAATCAATGTGTCTGCGTCATGTCATCCTTGTTGTCAGATGACCCGCGGTTTTACGGAATTGACGAGGCCACAGGCGCGGGCGGTATTTTTGGCCCGCCCGATCTGGGATTTCCTGATGATGGTGTCTTGGCCGTGGGCGAGATGGGCAAGGCGGGTTGGACGGTCGCAGAGATCGCGAAAAACCAAATTGAAAACGTTCGAAAAAATGGCGTTGTTTTAAACAGAACCCATTGGTCAGACCAAAAAACACGGTGTGAGCCGGCAACACGCGTTGCCTTGTGATAAAACATAGCTTGAATTTATTCTAAAATAGGTTCAATAGGCGCATATCCCATTTTGGGACGTGTTTAGTAAAGGAGAGACTATGGCCAAGGAAGAATTGCTCGAATTTCCAGGTGTCGTTAAGGAACTTCTGCCGAACGCGACGTTTCGGGTCGAGCTAGAGAACGGCCATGAGATCATCGCACATACGGCAGGCAAGATGCGCAAGAACCGCATCCGCGTTCTGGCAGGCGACCGTGTACAGGTCGAAATGACACCTTATGACCTGACCAAAGGTCGTATCAATTATCGTTTCAAATAACTTGAAACTCATACTTGGATCCGCAAGCCCGCGCCGCAAGGAATTGTTGGCGCAAATTGGCGTGTCAGCGTCCGATATTCGTCCGCCAGATGTGGATGAAACCCCACTTTTGAACGAAAAACCGCGCGATTATTGTAACCGCGTCACGCGATCAAAGATCGAAACATTGGTTTTGGCTGATGATGAAATTGGTCTGTGTGGCGATACCACCGTTGCGGTGGGGCGGCGCATTTTGGGCAAGCCCGATGATGCGGCGCAGGCGCGTCAGTTTCTATCATTGTTATCTGGTCGAAAGCATCGGGTGATCACGGCGGTCGCGGTGCGGCGGGGTGACCAGATCTGGCAGCGTGATGTTGTCAGCATGGTCAAATTCAAACCGCTGTCTGATGATGAAATCGCGGCCTATTTGGCAACCGATGACTGGCGCGGAAAAGCGGGGGGGTATGCCATTCAGGGCCCCGCAGCCGGATTGATTCCATGGATCTCGGGATCCTATTCTGCAATTATGGGCTTGCCCGTGTATGAAACCACCATGCTGCTCCGTGCTGCTGGTTTGCCTATGTTTAAGGAAGTCTGATGAAAGGTCGCCAAATTCTTTTGGATCACTACCAAGGTCGCGAAGCTGCTGCCCTGTTAGAAAATGGTATCTTGCAAGATTTTGTGATTGAAACCGACGGCCCCGCACCCGGTGCGATTATGCGCGCTGTTGTGGATCGTCCGATCAAAGGGCAGGGCGGCGTTTTTCTGAAGACGCCCGAAGGCAATGCGTTCCTGCGTCAGGTCAAAGGGCTGTCACCCGGTCAAACGATGCTCGTCCAAGTGTCGGGCTATGCCGAAGCAGGCAAAGCAATTCCTGTCACCGACCGGATCCTGTTCAAAAGTCGATATGTGATCGTGACCCCCAATGCACCGGGGTTGAA
>RGAJ01000193.1 GCA_009920225.1 Paracoccaceae bacterium | reverse complement strand
AATGTGAATGAATATTCTGCGCGCTATTCGATTTTGGATCGCGAATTCTATATTCCTGCACCTGAACATATCGCGGCGCAGTCGGTTGTGAACAACCAAGGGCGCGGTGAAACCTTGACAGGTGACGAGGCGGCGCGGGTCTTGGAAATCCTAAAGGCTGACAGCGCGCGGGCGTATGACAATTATGAATCGATGATTTCCCAAGATGGGCAACAAGGGTTGGCGCGGGAATTGGCGCGGATGAACCTGCCTGCCAACATCTATACCCAATGGTATTGGAAGGTTGATCTGCACAATCTGTTGCATTTCTTGCGCTTGCGGGCCGATGCGCATGCGCAATACGAAATCCGTGTATATGCCGATGAAATCTGTAAGATCGTTGCGGATTGGGTGCCGTTTGCCTATGCGGCCTTTGAAGATTACCGCATGGGTGGCGCGACTTTGTCGAAAACCGCAGTGGATGTGATGCGCCGTATGATCAAGGGCGAAGATGTCACCCAAGAAAATTCCGGCATGTCCAAAGGCGAATGGCGCGAATTTATGTCCGTGATCGACGGTTAATTTGGCAGTTTTACCTGAATGGTTTGCACAGGCGTACCGTTCAGGTCGAAAATCTGGATTTCGTCGTTTGACGTCACAACCGCATACCAATTTTGCGTTTGTGTAAAGGCGACGGGGACAGATCCATCACCCAGCGTGATTGTGTCGGGCAGTGCAACCGCGGTGTCATTTAAACGGGTGACAAGCAGGCCAATGATCACTACAACGCCGATGATCATGACCACAGTCAGAACAGTGACCAAGTGACGAAGCAATTTCAAACTTGGGGGCAGTTCAAATTCATCCAGAGGGGCCTTGATGTCGTCGTCCATTGTCACTTTCCTTATTCAGGCTGATCCGCCTAAACGACTTGATAAAGCGCTTTCGCGTGATGTGCCAGAGGAGGCAGAGCTTTCTCGGTCGCAGTTGACGCAGCTTTTGGCGAAAGGTGCAATAAAAATCAATGGCGTCGTTACGACAGAGGCCAAGGCCAAAGTGGTCGAGGGACAAGAAGTTGAAATAACCGTTCCCCAAGCCACCGAGATTGAGGCTGTCGCACAAAATATCCCAATTCAGATTGTCTACGAAGATGATGATGTCGTTGTCGTAAACAAACCCGCAGGCATGGTTGTTCATCCTGCACCGGGGTCGCCCGATGGCACTTTGGTCAATGCGCTTTTGTTCCATTGCGCCGACAGCCTGTCGGGAATTGGCGGTGAAAAGCGTCCAGGCATTGTGCACCGGATTGACAAAGATACCAGCGGCCTTTTGGTTGTTGCAAAAAATGATCGCGCGCATCATGGATTGGCCGAACAATTTGAACGCCATAGCGTCGAACGCTATTACCGCGCAATTTGCTTTGGCGTGCCTGATGCAAATGATCCCCGCGTGCGCGGCGTTCGGGGCGTGAATTTCGAAGCCGGCAACATCATGAAAATCACCACCCATTTGGCACGCCACAAGACCGACCGCCAAAGGCAGGCCGTTTTTTTTGAAGGCGGGCGGCATGCGGTTACACGTGTGCGGATCGTTGAAAAATATGGCCAACCAGAAAGCGTGACATTGGTTGAATGTTGGTTGGAAACGGGTCGTACCCACCAAATTCGTGTGCATATGGCGCATACGGGGCATGGGCTTATCGGGGATCCCGTCTATGGCGGAAAACGAAAACTATCGCCAAAATCCATTCGTCCAGCGGTGATTGAGGCGATCAATGCCTTTCCTCGGCAGGCCCTTCATGCCGCGGTGTTGGGGGTTAACCATATAAACATTAAGGGATCACGATGAGTAACTACGCAAATCTTCCAGCACCCAGCCCCGAAGGCGGGTTGAATCGTTATTTGCAGGAAATTCGCAAGTTCCCAATGCTGGAACCTGAAGAAGAATATATGTTGGCAAAGCGCTGGGCCGAAGAACAAGATTCTGAGGCCGCGCATAAAATGGTCACGTCGCATCTGCGTCTGGCCGCCAAAATCGCCATGGGCTATCGCGGCTATGGTTTGCCGCAGGCCGAAGTGATTTCCGAAGCCAACGTAGGCCTCATGCAGGCGGTCAAACGATTTGACCCTGAACGGGGCTTTCGTCTTGCGACCTATGCCATGTGGTGGATCCGCGCGAGCATCCAAGAATATATTTTGCGCAGCTGGTCGCTGGTCAAAATGGGCACGACGTCTGCGCAAAAGAAATTGTTCTTTAATCTGCGCAAAGCGAAATCCAAGATTGGCGCCTTGGAAGAGGGCGATTTACACCCCGAAAACGTCAAACAAATTGCCACTGATTTGGGCGTGACCGAAGACGAGGTTGTATCCATGAACCGCCGGCTCAGCGGTGGTGATGCATCGCTCAACGCGATGGTTGCCAGCGATGGTGACAGCGCGATGGAATGGCAAGATTGGTTAGAAGACGAAGACGCCGACCAAGCCGCAGATTACGAAGCACGTGACGAATTGGAAACACGCCGCGAATTGTTGATCGAAGCGATGTCCATCTTGAACGAGCGTGAACGCGATATCCTGACCAAGCGACGCTTGTCGGATGAGGTCTCGACCCTAGAGGATCTAAGCGCCCAATATGACGTGAGCCGCGAACGCATTCGCCAAATCGAAGTCCGCGCCTTTGAAAAACTGCAACTGCGGATGCGTGAACTTGCCACCGACAAAGGATTGCTCGTCGCAAGTTAAGGCTTGGCTTCACAGCGAAATGCACATAGCCTTCGATTAAAAATTGGAGGCTATGATGACCAAAACGCTACGTTGGGGAATACTGGGCGCGGCAAAATTTGCCCGTGAACATATGGGTCCTGCAATCCATCTGGCGCCGCACAACGATCTGGTTGCGATTGCAACATCATCGATGGACAAGGCTGCCCCGTTTCAGGCACTGCGTCCTGGCCTGCAGGTCCATCTGGATTACGATGATTTGCTCAACGATCCCGATATTGATGCGGTCTATATCCCGCTTCCCAACCATCTTCATATCGAATGGACAAAACGCGCAATTGCTGCGGGAAAGCATGTTTTGTGTGAAAAGCCGATTTCGATGCAGGCCTCCGAAATTGACGACTTGATCGCGCTGCGCGACGCATCCGGCCTTGTTGTGGCCGAGGCCTATATGATCGTCCATCACCCGCAATGGATCTACGCACGTGATTTGGTGCGATCTGGTGCGATTGGGCGGATTGTTCAGGTGGATGGGGTGTTTTCCTATAACAATGCGGCCGATACAGGAAATATCCGCAATCGTGCTGACATGGGCGGCGGTGGCCTGCGCGATATTGGGGTTTATACCTTTGGTTCAACCCGATTTGTATCGGGACAAGAACCCAACGACATTCAACTGGCCGATATCATGTGGGAAAATGGGATTGACGCATGGGCGCATGTTGCGGCGAAATTTCCCGATTTTCGGTTCTCTGGCGTGACATCAATGCGTATGGCTGCGCGGCAAGAGATGAATTTCCATGGCGATACGGGGTGGATCAAACTGACCGCGCCATTCAACCCATCGGTTTTTGATCAGGCCGAAGTGCGCCTGATGCGCGGTGACATGGTTGTTGAAACGAAACGCTTTCCTGCCGTGAACCATTATGTCAATCAGGTCGTCAATTTCCGCGCAAGCGTGATTGACGGGGCAGAGTATCCTTGTCCGCTTGAATTTTCACGCGGCACGCAGGTCATGATTGATCAAGTGTTTGAAAAGGCGGGCGCTTAGCCCGCAAGTCACATTATTTCGCCGCTGTGCGCGCTTTGCGTGGGCGCGTCGCGTTGGCATCAATGAATTCCAATACCAAGGGGCGAATGTTGTCGCGCCAGCTTTTGCCAGCAAAGATGCCATAATGGCCTGCGCCATCTTCGAGATGGCTGGCTTTCTTCGAATCAGGCAACCCTGTGCAAAGCTTGAGCGCGGCAATACACTGACCCGGTGCCGAGATGTCATCCTTGGACCCTTCGACGGTGATCAACGCGACATCTGTGATTTTACCGATGTCCACATGTTTGCCTTTTACGGTGAACACGTTTTTAGCAATTTCGCCTTTTTTGAAGATGCGATCGACGGTGGACAGATAAAATTCGGCAGTCATATCCATGACAGCCAAATATTCATCATAAAAGCGGTTGTGTGAATCATGATCAGACGCTTGGCCTTGGGCCACGCGAACGATTTGATCGCTAAAGGCTTTGGAATGGCGATCGGCGTTCATCGACATAAACGACGACAGTTGCAACAAACCTGGATAGACCTTGCGCCCGACACCCGCATATTTAAATCCAACGCGTTGGATCATTGTCTGTTCCAGCTGACCCATCGTGATGCGGTGGCCAAAATCGGTGACATCGGTTGCCGCAGCGTCTGGATCGATTGGTCCCCCGATCAAAGTAAGACTGCGAGGCTGTGCGTCGGGATCCTCTTGTGTCAGATATGCGGTCGCCGCCAAGGTCAGCGGTGCGGGTTGGCACACTGCGATCACATGCGTGTCTGGCCCCAAATGACG
>RGAJ01000192.1 GCA_009920225.1 Paracoccaceae bacterium | reverse complement strand
CCATCGCGCTTTACGGTTGCTAACACACCTGCAGCTTGCTCACCGCCCATCACAGATATTCTGGAATTGGGCCACGTCCACAAAAACCGCGGCTGATAGGCCCGACCAGACATGCCATAGTTGCCTGCCCCGAACGATCCGCCCACAAGCATGGTGATTTTGGGGACTTTGGTCGTTGCCACGGCCGTGACCATTTTGGCACCGTGCCGCGCAATCCCCTCGTTTTCATATTTACGCCCCACCATGAACCCTGTGATGTTTTGCAAAAAGACCAAGGGGATCTTGCGCTGTGAACACAGCTCGACAAAATGCGCGCCCTTTTGTGCCGCTTCGGAAAACAATACCCCGTTATTGGCCACAATCCCAATCGGACAGCCCATCAGATGCGCAAACCCCGTAACGAGGGTTTCGCCGAACCGTGGCTTGAATTCATCAAAACGCGATCCATCGACCAATCGCGCAATCACTTCGCGTATGTCATAGGGCCTGCGTAAATCATTTGGCACAACACCCAAAAGCTCGACCGGATCATATGCGGGTTCCTCAGACGCTTGCCACTGTACGGTCTGCGGGCGCGATCTGTTCAAATGCCCCACCGCGCGCCGCGCAAGCGCAAGGGCATGCGCGTCATCTTCGGCCAAATAATCGGCAACACCGGAAAGACGGGTGTGCACATCGCCACCGCCCAACTCTTCGGCGCTGACGATTTCGCCGGTGGCGGCTTTCACCAATGGGGGACCTGCCAAGAAAATCGTCCCCTGTTCCTTTACAATGATCGTCACGTCCGACATAGCCGGAACATAGGCCCCGCCTGCGGTGCAGGACCCCATCACCACCGCGATCTGTGGGATGCCTTTGGCGCTCATGCGGGCTTGGTTGTAAAAGATGCGGCCAAAATGATCACGATCTGGAAAGACCTCGTCTTGATTGGGCAGGTTCGCCCCGCCGCTGTCCACAAGGTAAATGCATGGCAGATTGCATTCCTCTGCGATCTCTTGGGCACGTAGGTGCTTTTTGACGGTCATCGGATAATAGGTTCCGCCCTTAACCGTGGCATCATTGCACACAATCATACAGTCATGCCCTTGCACCCGCCCAATCCCCGCAATGACCCCCGCTGCAGGGGCGGCACCATCATACATCCCATGCGCGGCCGTCGCCCCAATTTCCAAAAACGGTGAACCCGCATCAATCAGATTGGCAACGCGATCACGTGGCAACATTTTCCCGCGCGCCACATGGCGTTCGCGCGATGTGGCGCCCCCGCCCAAAGCTGCGGATCGCGCAGCTTCGGCAACCTGTTCCAACGCTGCAAGATTGGCGGTTTCGTTTTCCTTGAATTCTGCCGACGACGGGATAACGCGTGATGTCAGTTTCATTCCTGAAACCCTTTCTGTTGTTCTAATTCTTGTATCGCCAAAGCCCGCAGATCTTTTCGGATCACTTTACCGGTCACCGTCATAGGCAATGCCTGAATAAATGATATTTCTCTTGGATATGAATGATTTGCGATGCGATCTTTAACAAATGACTTAAGATCATCGATCAAGGTTTCGCTAGGCTCAATCCCCGATTTCAATACGATATAGGCTTTGACAATTTCGGTGCGCAGCGCATCGGGTTTGCCGATCACCCCAACGGTTGCAACAGCGGGATGGGTCAGCAAACAATCTTCAATCTCGGACGGACCGACACGGTATCCTGATGTTGTGATGACATCATCGTCACGACCAACAAATCGGATATATCCATCCACCCACTGCCCACGATCGCCGGTCAACATCCAACGACCCCGAAACTTGTCGGCGGTGGCCTCCGGCCTATTCCAGTATTCAATCATCATTGAGGCCGATCCACGCGCAACGGCAATGTCGCCTTCGCCGTTCGTTGGTGCACCCGTTTCGTCAATAACCTGAACCTCATGGCCAAAGACGGGCTTGCCAATCGCGCCAGGCAGCGTCGGGAAAAGCGCATGGCAACTTGATACCGTCATATTGCATTCGGTTTGGCCATAAAATTCGTTGATCGTCACGCCCAGCGCGCGGCGTCCCCAGTCCAACATCTCGGCCCCCAAAGGTTCGCCCCCACTGCCGACAGAGCGCAAGCCAGAAATCGTTACATCTGCCGCCTTGAGCATGCGCAGCGCGGTGGGCGGAAAGAACACATTACGCACATTGGCCGCTGTGATGATATCGATCGCGCCTTGGGGGGTAAATTTGTCCAAACGCGCCGCCACCACAGGAATGCCAAGCGCCAGTCCCGGCATAAGCACATCAAACAAACCGCCAATCCACGCCCAATCTGCGGGCGTCCAGATGCAATCCCCGTCAACGCCCAGAAAATTATGGCTCATTTCTACACCAGGCAAATGACCGGTTAAGATGCGATGCCCATGCAACGCGCCCTTTGGCGCGCCCGTTGTACCAGAGGTATAGATCAATACTGCAGGGGTTTCGGGACCTGTCCGCGCAGGATCAAACGGATCAACTGCGATCTCTAACCCATCAGGATTGATGGATTTTATATCCAATCCATCCAATCCGCGATGCCCGTCACTGTCCACAATGACAACCCGTGCGCCCGCATCCACCAACCGTGACGCCAAAGCGTCCGCCCCAAAAAGTTTGAACAGCGGAATTGATATTGCGCCGATTTTCCAAATGGCGATATGGGCCGCGGCGGCCCAGACCCCTTGGGTCCGCAAGACCCCGACACGATCCCCTGCACCTACCCCAAGCGATACCAAATGATGCGCCAAAGTATCGGCGTGGCGTCGCAGATCGGCATAGCTATAGCGCCGCAACTGCGTTACGTCGGATGCATCAATCACTGCGATGCGATCTGGATCGCGCACTGCCCAATCATCGCACACCTGTTGCGCCATGTTGAGTTGGTTTGGGATCTCCCATCGAAACCGCGCATAGGTTTCATCATATGACGTGATTTCGGGGCCAATCATTGGACACCTGCAATCAATGTGGGGCGACCGTGAAGCAATTGCCCCCAATACCCCACGGAATAGGAATATACATCGTCACCCTGCGTTTTACACAGCACAATCATCCGTTCAAACACCCGCTGACCGGCCGTTGCGTGACAATGGCCGCTGTCGACAATCTGACCTTGGTCCAGCATTTCGTCCAAAAAGGCGCCCACATAATGGTCGATGATATCGGTTTCGGTCAATGTCGCCGTCTTGTACCCCAAGCGCAGCCCGACCACGACAAATACCAACAGTGCGCCATGGAAACCTGACCATCGCTATCGCATGGTCCCCATCAATTCGCGCCCGATCAACATGCGGCGGATTTCCGATGTACCTGCGCCGATTTCCATCAACTTTGCATCGCGGAAAATGCGGCTGACGGCGCTGTCCGATAGAAAACCCGCGCCGCCCATGGCTTGCACCGCTTGATGCGCAACTTTCATCGCCTCTTCAGACGCATAGAGCACACAGCCGGCCGCGTCTTGGCGCGTGACATCTCCGCGATCGCACGCGCGCGCCACTTCGTACACATAGGCGCGTGCGGTGTTCATCGCGGTGTACATATCCGCAATCTTGCCTTGCATCAGTTGGAAATCGCCGATGCTTTGGCCAAATTGCTTGCGCTCGACCATATAGGGCATCACCTCGTCGAGACAAGCGGCCATGATGCCCGTTCCAATGCCCGACAACACCACGCGTTCGTAATCCAGACCAGACATCAAAACGCGCACGCCTTTGCCCTCTTGGCCCAGGATGTTTTCAAACGGAACCTCTACGTTTTCAAACACCAACTCGGCGGTGTTCGATCCCCGCATCCCCAATTTGTCAAAATGGCTGGACGTGGAAAACCCTGTCATCGATTTTTCAACGATAAACGCTGTGATCCCTTTCGACCCCGCATCGGGATCGGTTTTCGCGTAAACAACCAATGTATCTGCATCTGGCCCATTGGTGATCCAATATTTATTGCCGTTCAAAACGTAATAGCCATTGCGCTTTTCGGCACGCAGCTTCATCGACACGACGTCCGACCCAGCAGAGGGCTCTGACATGGCCAACGCCCCGACATGTTCCCCCGATATCAATTTCGGCAGATATTTCGCCCGTTGCTCGTCGGTGCCATTCAACTTGATCTGATTGACGCAAAGGTTTGAATGCGCCCCATAGGACAGGCTGACAGATGCGCTTGCGCGTGCGATTTCTTCGGTTGCAATCACATGCGCCAAATAGGACATGCCGGCACCCCCAAGATCTTCGTCGACCGTGATCCCCAACAATCCCAAATCCCCCATTTCGCGCCATAACTCGGCAGGGAATTCATTCGACTGATCAATCTGCGCCGCCATCGGTTTGACCCGTTCTTGGGCCCAACGATGCACCATATCGCGCAACGCATTCACATCCTCACCCAAATCAAATTTCATCGATGACATAAACATGAGCGACCTCTGATTATTGAACACTTGTTCAATACTTTTAACCAACTTCCCGTTTCGGTCAATAGATCATGAAAAGAACGCAAGGTCACTTTGCGCTTGCGCCTGCGAATTCGGGTTTG
>RGAJ01000191.1 GCA_009920225.1 Paracoccaceae bacterium | reverse complement strand
CGGACTGGTCTGCATTTTGGTGCTGCGGTTCGTACCCGTTTGGAAAACGCCCTATATGTGGTCCGAACACTCAGAACTGGGCGAGCTGACATATGAATGGACCCCGATCGAGAACATATCGGACGACGTTCTACTAGCTGTGGTAGCGGCGGAGGATGCGAATTTCTGTTTGCATTGGGGATTTGACATGTCGGCAATCCGTGATGCGATTGCCGATGGTGGCCAACGCGGGGCATCCACAATTACCCAGCAAGTGGCCAAGAACACATTCCTGTGGCATGGCCGCAGTTGGCCCCGCAAAGCGTTAGAGGCGGTGCTAACACCTCTGATAGAACTGCTGTGGAACAAGCGACGGATTCTAGAAGTCTATGTCAACGTCGCCGAATTTGATCGCGGCATCTTTGGCGTAGAGGCCGCTGCTCAAAGCTATTTCGGGATTGGTGCAGACGCCGTATCCGCCGACGAGGCCGCGTTATTGGCGGCGGTCTTACCCGATCCCAAAGGTCGATCCGCGGCAAAGCCCTCAAAATCGGTCCGCACCCGCGCCATGAATATCATGGATGGAGCAGTTTTGATCCAAAAAGACCAAAGATCATCCTGTTTCTTGCATTGAAAATCGCACCAATTAGGGGCATTTATTCAAAACCCAATTCATTAGGACCACGCCGCGTATGTTTCGTCTATATCATTATCCCCTTTCGCCTTTTTGTCGCAAAGTTCGCCTCGTGCTTGCCGAAAAAAAGATCGAAGTCGATTTGGTCGAAGAACGGTATTGGGAACAAAGTTCGGAATTTCTGCGCCGCAACCCTGCGGGCAAAGTACCAATTTTGCGTGTCGACGGAAAAACAATGACCGAAAGCACGCCGATCTGCGAATACCTAGACGAAATGCATCCGGAACCAAAATTGATTCCGTCTGATCCGCAACACCGGTACGAAGTCCGCCGTTTGGTGGCATGGTTCGATGATAAATTTCATACCGAGGTGACCACAAACCTGCTCTATGAGCGGGTGCATAAAAAGGTGACCGGCCAAGGCTTTCCCGACAGCAAGAACGTCAAAGCAGGTGCGAAAAAGATCAAGTTTCATTTGGATTACATGAATTGGCTTTTGGAACACCGCCGTTGGTTGGCGGGGGATACCATGACCATGGCCGATTTCGCAGCGGCCGCGCAGCTTTCAACACTGGATTACATTTCCGACGTCGATTGGAATCGGTCATCCGTTGTCAAAGACTGGTACGCCAAGATCAAATCACGCCCTGCATTCCGTGGAATTTTGGCGGATCAAATCCCCGGGTTTCCACCGCCAAAACATTATAATGATTTGGATTTCTGATTTATCGCGTATGCGTTTTGATCAATTTTTCAATCTGTTGGGCGGGCATTGCGCCTGACTGGCGGAACACTTCTTTTCCATCGCGAAATCCGATCATTGTGGGAATGCCGCGAATGCCCAGCTTTTGCGATACTGTCTGATATTGTTCGGTGTTCAGCTTGACCAAACGCGCCTTGCCTTTCAAAGCTTGTGCCGCTTTGTTAAATTCAGGTGCCATCGTGCGACAGGGGCCGCACCACGGGGCCCAGAAATCGACAACTAGCAGCATGTCATCCAAATTTTTCGCCTTATCAAAGGTCTGCGGCGTGATATCAACCGCCTTGTCGCCCATCAACGGTTGTCCGCAATTGGCGCATTTTGGGGCGTCATTTAATTTGTCCTTTGGTGCGCGGTTGCCCTGCCCACATTTCAAACAGGTCATTTTAACGTAGTCCATGACAGACCCCCCTTAGTTACATTCCGAAATTAATATATGTTTGCGCGTGAGAAATACAAGCCCTAGATCACGTCAGCCGCGCGTAGGCCCTCAATCTGGGCTGCGTCATATCCAAGCTCATCCAGAATCGCGTCGCTATGCCCCCCTAATGCAGGGATCGGGTCCATACGCGCATTGTCTTGCCCCGGTGGCAGCAACGCAGGGATGTCACCAAACGGCATTCCAACAGTGCGCCATCGACCACGTGCGTGCAATTGTGGATGGGCCCATAGGGCTTCCATATCGTTGATATGCGCATTGGCGATACCAGCGGTTTCCAGACGCGCGACCACCTGATCGGCAGTCAAATCGGCAAAGGCGGTGCAAATAATCGCAGTCAGCGCCGCCTTATGTGCGGATCGTTGTGCATTTGATGCAAACCGTTCATCCTGCACCAATTCAGGCTGTTGCAGAACATGCGTACAAAAGGCCGCCCATTCACGTTCGTTCTGTAATCCCAACATCACATCGCGCCCATCGCCCGCAGGAAAGGGTCCATAGGGAAAAATCGTGGCATGCGCCGCACCCGCACGATCGGGCGGCGGTGCACCGTCATAGGCATAATACATCGGATAGCCCATCCATTCCGACAATGCCTCAAGCATCGAAATGTCGATATTGCGCCCTTTGCCCGTTTGACCCCGTTCAATCAGCGCCGCCAATATATTGGAATAGGCATACATCCCCGCCGCAATGTCCGCGACAGAAATCCCCGCCTTGGCCATCGTGTCGGGTGTGCCTGTGACAGACAAAAACCCTGCCTCGGATTGGATCAACAGGTCATAGGCCTTGCGGTCGCGATATGGCCCATTAGGGCCATAGCCGGATATATTGCACGTGATCAGCCGTGGGTATCGGTCGCACAGCGCATCATATGACAAGCCCATGCGTTCCGCGGCACCGGGTGCCAAGTTCTGGACCAACACGTCCGCCTTGGCCAAAAGCTGATGCAGGATGTCCAAAGCTTGATCTTGTTTCAAATCCAAACACAGGCTTTCTTTGGATCGGTTGATCCAGACAAAATGGGATGCCATCCCCTTGGTCCGCGTGTCATAACCGCGAGCAAAGTCCCCAACTTTTGGGCGTTCAACCTTGATCACACGCGCGCCCAAATCGGCCAATTGCCGCGTGGCAAAGGGCGCTGCGACGGCATGTTCCAAGGTAACGACAGTAATCCCAGACAGTGGCAGCATCTTAAAACGACCTTGGCAAATCTAACAAATGCTCTGCGACATAAGACAGGATAAGATTGGTCGAAATCGGTGCCACCTGATACAGGCGTGTTTCGCGGAATTTGCGTTCCACATCGTATTCAGACGCAAATCCAAATCCACCGTGGAATTGGATACAAGCATTCGCGGCCTCCCAGCTGGCCTTGGCGGCAAGGTACTTGGCCATGTTTGCTTGCGCGCCGCAGGGCAGACCTGCGTCGAACAAACGACAGGCTTCAAAGCGCATCAGGCTTGCGGCTTCGACTTCGATATAGCTTTCGGCGATTGGAAACTGCACACCTTGATTTTGACCAATGGGCCGGCCAAAGACAACGCGATTTCGGGCATATTCGGACACCTTGTCCACAAACCAATACCCGTCCCCAATACATTCCGCCGCAATGATCGCACGTTCTGCGTTCAATCCATCAAGGATATAGCGAAATCCCATTCCCTCTTCGCCTATCAGGTTTTCGGCCGGAATCTCCAGATTGTCGAAAAACAATTCGTTCGTTTCATGGTTCACCATATTTTCAATCGGCTTGACGGTCATGCCGTTGCCAATCGCATCGCGCAGATCCACGATAAAGATCGACATCCCCATCGATTTTTTGGTGACCTGATCCAACGGCGTTGTGCGGGCCAACAAGATCATAAGATCGGAATGCTGCACGCGGCTGATCCAAACCTTTTGTCCGTTGACCACATATCTGTCACCCTTGCGAACGGCAGTTGTTTTAATCTTGGTCGTATCCGTACCCGTTGTGGGTTCGGTCACCCCCATCGATTGCAGACGTAAGTCACCAGATGCAATTTTTGGTAAATATCGGTTTTTCTGTTCATCCGACCCATGTCGCAACAATGTCCCCATGTTGTACATCTGTCCGTGACAAGCCCCTGAATTGCCGCCAGATCGGTTGATTTCTTCCATAATGATGCTGGCCTCGGTCAGACCCAGACCAGAACCACCGTATTCTTCGGGGATCAATGCCGCCATCCACCCTGCGCGGGTCAAGGCATCAACGAATGCCTCGGGGTATCCGCGTTCGCGATCCACTTGACGGTGATACTCGGGGGGAAAGGTGGCGCATAACGCGCGTACGGCATCGCGTAGGTCTTGGTATTGGTCTGTCATGTCTTATGTCTCAATCGTTGCAGTCGCATCCATCGCCAAAGCGCCATCATCGCGGCGGATCCATAGCCGAAAGGCGCCCTTACCTAGGTCCTGACCATGTACCGAAAATCTGTGGATATCAAACACCGGTGCCATGGCCCGAAATTCAAAGGTTTTGACCCACGCATCCGGAACCTGTCGGCGCAAAAGATCCATCAGTAGCGTCGCCAACAATGGCCCATGTACAACCAATCCAGCATACCCTTCGGTTGTGGTGCAAAACGGTTGGTCGTAATGGATCCGATGTCCGTTAAACGTCAATGCAGAATACCGAAACAATAGAACAGAATTGGGATCGACATCGCGATGAAAATCTGACCCGTCAGGGGCTTGCGCGGGAACCACAGGTGTCGTCGTGACTGAGGGCATATCGCGATAGACGATGTCATGCTCTTCATCAATC
>RGAJ01000020.1 GCA_009920225.1 Paracoccaceae bacterium | reverse complement strand
CACGCGCCCTGTGGCCGCCGCATTGACCGATGCGCTGCGTCATCGCGAAACACGCAAAATATACTGGGCGGCAGTCGCTGGTGTTCCAATGCCCCAAGCAGGGACCATCAAATATGGTTTGGTCAAAGCCCCGGGTCACGGACATCGTGGCGAAGGTGAAAAGATGATCTGCGTCCATCCGCGCGATGTCGCAAGCACAGAGGGCGCGAAACGTGCCACATCTGAATATATGGTCCTGTCCCGTCTTGCCAGTCGCGGCGCATGGGTTGCGTTGGTCCCTGTTACGGGCCGCACCCATCAATTGCGCGCGCATATGGCCGAAATTGGACACCCGATTGTGGGGGATGGGAAATATGGTGGATCGGGTCAGGAAAACCTTGGCGATGGATGGGGCGCACAATTGGGCGGGGACATCAGCCGCAAGCTGCATTTGCATGCCCGTTATATCCGGTTTGAACATCCTGTTACGCGCAAGCTGTTTGAAATCACCGCTGATTTACCCGATCACATGCAGCGGACATGGGATACATTCCAATGGGATGTATCGGATGTGCTGACGGATCCGTTCGAAGATCTGATGTGATGCCCGACCTAAAGCTGGTCATATTTGATGTTGATGGCACCTTGGTCGACAGCCAAGCAGAAATCGTTGCGGCGATGGAGATTTCGTTCGGCGCTGTGAACCAACCTTTGCCAACGCGCGACACGCTGTTGTCTGTGGTTGGGCTGAGCTTGGTCGAATGTTTTACAATTCTCTTGCCCAACAGCGATGCATCCGTGCGATCCATGGCGGTAGAGGCCTATAAACAAGGGTATCACGATAACCGCGTTGCCGGTGCACGGCCCGTTTTGTTCGACGGTATGGCGGATCTATTGGACAAATTGGAACAGGATGATCATATCCTGCTTGGTCTTGCCACTGGGAAATCGCGGCGCGGATTGGACGCGCTTTTGGGGTTTTACGGTTGGGAAAACCGATTTGTGACGACGCAAGTGTCGGACAATCATCCGTCAAAACCGCATCCATCGATGATCCTGACCGCAATGTCCGAAACAGGCGTTGATGCGGCGCGCACGGTGATGATTGGGGATACGACCTATGATATCGATATGGCGCGCGCTGCAGGGGTGAATGCGATTGGGGTAGAATGGGGATATCACCCAAAATCCGCGCTTTTGCATGCCAATGCGGTTGTATCGCGCCCCGACGCGCTTTATTCAGCGATCCACACTATATTGGGGTGATTGTCATGGCCGAATGGAAATTAAAACGCTTTTGGAACGCCGCAACTGTCGAACAGACAGATGACGGGTTTGCTGTATTACTGGATGGTCGTTCGGTGAAAACGCCGGCAAAAGCGGGCTTGATCGTGCCATCAAAAGCATTGGCTGAAAAAATCGCGTCAGAGTGGGATGCCCAAGTAGGGGATGTTAATCCCGAAATCATGCCTTTTACCCGTGCAGCGAATGCCGCTATTGATAAGGTCACGCTTCAGTTTGTCGAAGTGGCTGACTTGATTGCGGCCTACGGCGAAAACGATTTGCTGTGCTATCGCGCAGCTGCCCCGCAAGAATTGGTTGATCGGCAGGCAGCCGCTTGGGATCCGATTTTGGATTGGGCGAACGATGTCTACGGCGTGCGTTTGGCGACGGGTCAAGGTGTCATGCATATCGCACAACCGCCCTCTGCAATCGAGCGTTTGACGCAAGAGGTGCATGCCCTCAGCCCGTTTCAATTAACGGCCTTTCATGACCTGGTCAGTTTGACAGGATCGTTGGTTTTAGGATTTGCCATCGTCAACAACCGCCTTGGCGCAGATGCCGCTTGGGACGTGTCACGCATTGATGAAATCTGGCAGGCCGAGCATTGGGGCCAGGATGAAGAAGCCCTAGACCTAGCGGAGACCAAGCGGCAAGCTTTACTATCTGCGGCAGAATTCTATGCAAACTGTGTATAAAATATAAACAAATGTTAAGTTTACCTTAGGTAAGAAATGGCAAAAAATTAAAAAAATTGGCACGATTTCCTTGACCTTTTTGACATAATTTGACCAAGATTGCGGTACTAGGTTTGGGGAGATCCTACTTTAGTATAATAATTGGGGGAAATCCCCTTACCAGATGGTCCTTATCAAAGGGCCTTAACCAGGAAGAGGTAAAAATGAAAAAATCCTTTATTTTGGGCGCAATGACAGTCGCAGCAATGGCAGCTGGCGCTGCGTCTGCTGGCACCATGGACGACGTCAAAGCCCGCGGCAAACTGAACTGCGGTGTAACAACTGGCTTGGTTGGTTTTGCAGCACCTGACGCAAACGGCGTTTGGGAAGGTTTTGACGTAAGCGTATGTCGCGCCGTTGCAGCGGCCGTATTGGGCGATCCAGCAGCAGTTGAATTCGTAACAACAACTGGCCAAACACGTTTCACAGCGTTGGCATCTGGCGAAATCGACATGTTGGCACGTAACACAACATGGACGTTCTCACGCGACGTTGACCTGAAATTTGAATTCGTTGGTGTAAACTACTATGACGGCCAAGGCTTCATGGTTCCAAAATCTTTGGGCGTTTCATCTGCAAAAGAATTGGACGGCGCAACTGTTTGTATCCAAACAGGTACAACAACAGAGTTGAACTTGGCGGATTTCTTCCGCGCAAACAACATCTCTTATGAGCCAGTTCCGATCGAAACAAACGCAGAAGCACAACAGCAGTACCTAGCTGGTGCATGTGACGTCTATACAACAGACGCATCTGGTTTGGCCGCAACACGTGCGACATTCGAAAACCCAGGTGATCACGCGGTGTTGCCAGAAATCATCTCAAAAGAGCCTCTGGGCCCATTGGTTCGCCACGGCGACAACGAATGGGGTGACGTGGTGCGTTGGTCATTGAATGCAATGATCGCAGCAGAAGAGATGGGTATCACATCTGATCAACCGTATCCTAGGCACCGAAGGTGAATTGGGCGCGATGTTGGGTCTGGATAAAGATTGGGCGATGCGCATCATCAAATCTGTTGGCAACTACGCTGAAGTGTTTGAAAAGAACATCGGTGAATCAACACCAATCGGCCTTGCGCGTGGTTTGAACGCACAGTGGACAAATGGTGGTTTGCTATACACACCTCCATTCCGTTAAGTTGAATGATGTAAAGGGCGTGGTCAATCCGCGCCCTTTTCTTATCCGCATGAACGCATTTTGTTAAAATATGATACGCCAGTGAATGGCGTACGTGCGTTTATTGGATTTTCTCGGGAGAAATCAAATGTCGACTATGACCGATCCGTCAAAACAAGGGTTTCGGCTTAGCCAACTTATTTACGACACTCGCTATAGATCCATGACCATCCAAGTGGTGGCTATGATTGTACTTATGTTGTTTTTTTCGTGGCTTGTGCGAAACACCGTCCAGAACCTTGAAGCTCTGGGCAAAGACTTTAATTTTGGCTTTTTGACCCAACCTGCTGGCTATGACATTAACCAGCGCTTGGTCGAATATTCAAGCCAAAGCACCCATGGCCGTGCGGCAATCGTGGGTATTTTAAACACCATCTTAGTGGCAGTATTGGGATGTACGCTTGCCACGGTCTTAGGTGTAATCGCAGGGGTGTTGCGGTTATCAAAAAACTGGATCGTGTCGAAACTCATGACTGTCTATGTCGAAGGGTTCCGCAATGTCCCGCTCTTGCTGTGGATTTTGCTGATCTTTGCTTTGATGACAGAATCAATGCCACAGCCCCGCGATTTCCGCGGTGACTCTGCAACAGCTTCAATGAGCGTATTTGACAGCGTCGCTGTTACAAATCGTGGTGTCTATATTCCGTCTATTGAGTTCGCTAACCCGATTTTTACCGAAACATGGATGAACTGGCTTCTCTTGCTCGCGATTGTCGTCGGCGCGGTGGTCGCGATTCGCCGGTTGGGTGCTTGGGCAACTGCAAAGCAAGAAGCGACAGGTATTCGTCCGACAACTTGGTATATTAATCTTGCGGTCTTTATTGTACCGCTCGCCATTATTATGACCGTGATGGGCGCGCATTTTGATATTCCTGCTTTGACAGGTTTCAACTTTTCTGGTGGCACACATCTTCGAAATTCGTTGATCGCGCTTTGGCTGGCGTTGTCGCTTTACACGGGTGCGTTTATTGCCGAAATCGTGCGGGGTGGTATTCTGGCCATTTCAAAAGGCCAAACCGAGGCAGCCTTTGCTTTGGGACTACGTCCAAACACGACAATGAATTTGGTCATTTTGCCCCAAGCAATGCGTGTGATTATTCCGCCGTTGATCTCGCAGTATTTGAACCTGACCAAGAACAGCTCGCTCGCGATTGCGGTGGGGTATATGGATGTCCGCTCTACGCTTGGGGGGATCACAATCAACCAAACGGGTCGCGAATTGGAAGGCATGCTCTTGTTAGGCTTGTTCTATCTGATCGCCAGCTTGGTGATTTCGGGCGCGATGAACATTTACAATAACAGCGTTAAGTTGAAGGAGCGGTGATATGACACAACAATCGTCACAGTCACTGGCCTATGTCAGAACCGAAATGATCCCAGAACAAACCCCACCAATAACTGAGGTGGGCATTATCAAGTGGATCCGTGAAAATCTGTTTTCTGGCGTGCTAAACTCAATCCTTACGATCCTGTCCCTGTTTGTGATTTGGACCGTTCTCAGCCATGTTGTACCTTGGATCTTTAACGGGATTTGGGATGCAGGAAGCCTGAAAGAGTGTCGCGAGATCCGTGATGCAACTTTGGGTGCAAATGCGTCAGCTGCCTGTTGGGCCGTGTTGACCGAACGTTGGAACCAGCTTTTGTTCGGGTTCTATCCTGATCATCTGTACTTGCGTCCTGTGTTTGCATTCTTGATTTTCATGTTTGCACTGACGCCAGTCTTGTTTTCGGATTTGCCACGCAAAATGCTATGGCTGACCATCGCGTCACCGTTCATTGCTTATTGGTTGATTTGGGGCGGGACCATTTGGGGGCCACTTGCGGTTGCGGCTGGCTTTGTTTTGGGGGCAGTTGCGTTTCAACTTTTGGTTCGGACGGCAGGAACGCTTGCAGCGGTTGTCTTGGCAATCGTTGTTCCAATTCTCTATTGGTTGTTCCTTGCGGGGCCTATTACCTCGGGGCTGTCTTCAATGTTGCCCATCGGGATCGAAGCGATTGATTCAAAATCCTTGGGTGGATTTATGTTGGCGATCATCATTGGCTTGGCAGGGATCATTCTGTCACTGCCGTTGGGGGTTTTGTTGGCATTGGGCCGTCAATCAGATTTGTTTATCATTAACAAATTCTCGGTCGGCTTTATCGAAATCATCCGTGGTGTTCCGTTGATCGTGTGGTTGTTCACAGCGTCCTTGCTGTTGAACTATTTCCTCCCACCGGGCACCAACTTTGATCTGGTCTTGCGCGTTATCATCATGGTGACCCTCTTTTCGGCGGCCTATATCGCCGAAGTGGTTCGCGGTGGTTTGGCCGCACTTCCAAAGGGTCAGTATGAAGCCGCAGATGCGTTGGGTTTAGATTATTGGAAATCCATGCGCTTGATCATTCTGCCACAAGCTTTGAAAATCTCGATCCCTGGTATCGTGAACACCTTTATCGGGTTGTTCAAAGATACCACATTAGTGGTTTTCATCGGTCTTTTGGATCCGATTGGTCTGTCAAATGCAATCCGTGCAACAACCGAGTGGAATGGTATTTATTGGGAACTCTTCGCCTTTATCGGGTTTATGTTCTTTATCTTCTGCTTTGGCATGGGCCGCTATTCCATGTATCTTGAAAACAAGCTCCGTCGTGAGCACCGCTAAGGAGACGTAATATGTCTGATCTAGTAATTGAGCGTCAAATTGACCGTAGCCAGATGACGGTGTCTGACGAAGTCGCAATTCAAATCACTGGTATGAACAAATGGTATGGGGCGTTCCACGTTTTGCGTGACATCGACCTGACCGTAAATCGTGGCGAACGGATCGTTATCGCGGGTCCGTCTGGTTCGGGGAAATCAACCTTGATCCGCTGTATCAACCGTTTGGAAGAACACCAAAAGGGCAGCATCATTGTGGGGAAAACTGTACTTTGGCTCCGATTTGGGTGCGTAAAACACCGAAAAAAGAAGCCATTGAAACAGCGATGCATTTTTTGGAAAAGGTGAAGATCCCTGATCAAGCTCACAAGTATCCGGGCCAATTGTCAGGTGGTCAGCAACAGCGTGTTGCGATCGCGCGGTCGTTGTGTATGAAGCCACGGATCATGTTGTTTGACGAACCGACATCTGCACTTGACCCCGAGATGATCAAAGAGGTGCTCGACACCATGATCGAATTGGCCGAAGAAGGCATGACCATGATCTGTGTGACCCACGAAATGGGCTTTGCCCGTCAGGTGGCAAACCGCGTTATTTTCATGGACCAAGGTCAAATTGTGGAACAAAACGAACCAGAAGAGTTCTTTAACAATCCGCAATCCGAACGGACAAAATTGTTCCTAAGCCAGATCTTGGGACATTAAAAAATGAGGGGCCTTCGGGCCCCTTTATTTTATGGTCGATTTTCCCTGAGCACGCCGGATTGCGTTGAAATCAGATTTTAACTGTCCCGCGTCATAGACATGTTCAAAATAATGTCGAAGGTCTTTGTCAGGGTTGGCCGTAACGAAACGTTCATATTCATCGAGCGTGTAATCCAAGATCCCGCTTTTGGTCCATTTGAAATGCAGATATCGCGGCGAAAGTTGTTTGCGCGCTTCGCGAATTGGTGTTCCGTGTTTGTAGATCAAATAAAACGCGGCAGCCAAACTGGTTCTATCAGCCCCTGATTTACAATGCATCAACACGGGGCTGTCCATCGCATCAAAAAAATCCAACAGATCGATATAGCGGTGTTTAGGTGCCGCATCCCGTGAACCCAACCCGATGACCGTGAATTTCAAGCCAAGTCGTTGACAGTTGTCTTGTTCAAATTCAAACGGCACGCCATCTGTGCCGCCACGCAAGGTTAGAACGTGGGTAATCCCCTTTCGCTTCATGCGTTTCAGGCGCGCAAATGTTGGATGATTTGACCGCCACAAATTGGGCGCAACTTTGTGCGTGTTCGACCACAGTGCCCGAAAAATGGCATGATCCACAAATGTGAAATAGAGCAAATCTTTTATCTGGTTCCGTCGCATTGTCATCCGTGCTGTCCTATAAACGGCGATGACAGATTGATTTTTCCAGATTTCACATACTCGCGTATGATGCGGCCCTCAGCGTGGAAATCATGCGGCGTCTGATAACCCACGGGATTGTAGAAGGTTGGTGTTTTGCCAAAATCGAAACCATAAAGCGTAATGTCTTTGGCGCAGTTCAACCGTAACAAATAGCTGATCATCATATAACCCGACGATGGGCGCCGACCAATTTTGGTCCGATCTGCAAACCAGTAACGATGTGCATAAAACGCAGTCCGTTTCAGATTCTCGGGTGTTTTGATATTAAAATGCCGTAAACGATGGATCAGAAACAAAAACAGCTTTGGTTTAAACTTTTCTACGACGTCTTCTTCGGTCAGTTCGGGGGTCAGTGTCACAATATCGGTGCGCGTCCCTTGCGACGCAGGATCGGTGACAAATCCCTTGTTCATTCGGATGACAACGTCATGTTGATCAATCCGAGTGCCAAGCCCCGCGCCAAGTAAACTTTGCGCATTACCAACAAGCGCGACCGACTTGCCATCGATGAATGCGCGCATCATCGCGTCAGAATCACGGGTCAGTTTATAAAACAACCCGCGCGGAGCATTCCAAAGGTATTTACGTGGCCATGCAATCAGTTTTTGGCGGTTCAAACCTATCATCCGCCATGCTTTGACCAGTAATCGGTCATCCATTTCACTTTGCCAAATCCCCAGTTTGGCCCGATACCCCATAGTCCACCTTGAACCAAATCAATTGGGCGTGGTTCGCCATGAAAAGCGATCACTCTCTCGTCATCTTTTGGAGCACGAGGAGAAAGTAGTAGACCAATCAAAGCGGGCCGACGAAGGTGATATTTAAAACTTAAAACCCAATTCTTAGGCCAAAAGGCCATTTTGGAAACCATGGACTGCACATATATTTGCTCAATCCGTGTTTCTTTGACGATGTCGTCCCGGCGGGCCATAAAGTCGTCTAAGATTTCGGGATAAGCGCCCAAATCAAAGGCAAAAATCCCTGTCCCAGCCAATGGGCCATCGTCTTTGGTCTGAATGCCCCATGTTGGACCTGTGTCTATAACGACCATGCAATCATCGCGATAGGTGAAAAACTCATCCAATGAACGTGTGATCACTGTGTCCAAATCAATGAAAAGTGCGCGTCCTTTTAATCCAAAAAACTCTTTCGCAAAAACGGCCAGCTTCGCCCAGCCACCTTTTTTCCAGTGAGAAGGTTCAAGATTTAAGTCTGGAATTGGGTGGTGGACTATTTTTGGATCTAAACCCGTGGGATCATCTGTAAGGCACACAAATGTAAAGTCGCCTGTAATATTTGCACGACACGCATTGAACAAAATATTCACATAGGACCCAGAGTATAGAGTCCCCCATTTCATGCAGATCACAACTTTTTCTTTATACATATTTGGGGCCTTAACTCAGCGGTGTTGTGCAAACCTATCTAACAGTTTAATGAAAAAGTCAAAGAAGTATAAGATGATGCAATGACAAATAAACTATTATTCGTAACGGGAACCCGAGCAGATTTCGGAAAACTCGAACCGTTGGCGGTCGCTGCGCGGGACGCAGGCTTTGATGTTGGGTTTTGGGTAACGGGCATGCACATGTTGGACCAATACGGTCTAACCAAAATCGAAGTGCAGCGCGTCCAAGGTGTCACGGTCAAGGAATTTTTGAACCAAGACAGCGACACGCCACAAGATTTGATCTTGGCAAATACCGTAATTGGGTTTTCTCAATATGTAGCGGAACACAGACCTGATCTGGTTATTGTGCACGGTGATCGTATCGAGGCGCTGGCATGTGCTATTGTGTGCGCGACAAACTACATTCGCTGTGCCCATATTGAGGGCGGTGAAGTGTCAGGGACAATTGATGAGGTTTTTCGCCATTGCAATACCAAACTTGCCTACTGTCATTTTGTAAGTTCGGATACGGCGGTCGAACGGGTGCGGCGATTGGGTGAACCGATGTCATCTATCTTTAAAATCGGGTCGCCCGAATTGGATTTTCATGCGCGACCCTCTGGGGTGACCTTGCCCCAAGTCAGAGCGCATTATGACATTCCCTTTGACGAATACGGCGTTTGCACATTTCACCCGGTGACGTCGGAAAAAGAAACGATGGGTCAGCAGGCAAAAGAATTGTTTGATGCATTATGCGCGTCCCATCGTCACTTTGTGGTGATCCTGCCGAACAATGATCCAGGATCGCAGGACATCGTTTCGGTGATTGACCGCCTGCCAAAAGACAGATTTCGCGTCCTGCCATCCATGCGGTTTGCACATTTTTCTGAATTGATGAAACATGCCGCCTGTATCGTCGGAAATTCTTCTGCCGGCGTCCGAGAGGCACCATTTTTAGGTGTGCCTTCGCTCGATGTTGGAACGCGTCAAAATGCGCGATCCGTTGCGCCGTCAATCACGTCGGTACACGCAACCGAGACCGACAAAATTATGGATTTTCTGCAAATGGAATGGGGCAGGCGCTATGACAATGATGCCGAATTTGGCCAAGGTGCCGCTGCGGAGCAATTTGTAAACATTTTGCAATCAGATGACTTCTGGTCACGTGGCTTCCAAAAGGTCTTTCAAGACGATGCATGATATGCGCCCAGCTGGTATTGGGCTTCGCCTTTATCTTGTGGTGATGACCGTACTGCGGCCACTCGTGCCGATGCTTTTGCGCAAACGATTAAAGCGGGGAAAAGAACATCCCAAACGTTGGCGCGAAAAGCTTGGGCTGACTGACCGTGTGCGCCCCAAAGGACGTTTGGTATGGTTGCACGCCGTGGGTTTAGGCGAAGTCATGGCGCTGCGCGGTGTGATTGCTCAGCTCTCAAAGCGCGATCCTTCCCTATCTTTTTTGGTGACGTCGTCTACCAAACAATCCGCTTTGGTTTTTGAGGATAACTTGCCAGACAAAACGATACATCAATTTTTACCGATTGATGTTCCTGCCTATGTTAATCGGTTTCTGATGCATTGGTCTCCAAATCTTTTGATTTGGTCTGAACAAGACCTTTGGCCCGCGATGGGATTTTATGCGGATGAACAATCCGTGCCGCAGGTTCTGATCAATGCACGCATGAATGATGCGGCGTTTTCAGAGCGGCGGCTGGTCAAGAATATTTATCGCGACATCTATCGTCGGTTTCAATTTATTTCTGCACAAGATGACCGTACACGGGATAACATCTGCGCATTGGGTAGGGTTGACGATGTGCGCGTCGATGGGTCGATCAAACCGCTGCCCGCAGCCTTTCAAACAGACATCAAGAATGCCGCTGCGCTGCGTTCGTCAATCGGATCGCGCATGGTCTGGCTGGTCTGTCCGTCGCATCCCGCCGATGAACAGGTTGCATTTGCTGCGCATCGGGACATCCTTGAAACAGATCCGACCGCGATATTGGTCATCATTCCGCGCAACGTGGACCGCGGGGCAGCCATCGCACACGCAGCCCAGAGTTGGCAATTTTCGGTCAATCGGCGCGGACTTGGTCAAGGCATCGACACATCAACCCAAGTCTTTGTCGCCGATACATATGGCGAGGCAGGGTTTTGGTACAAAACCGCAAAATGTGCCCTGATTGGCGGCGGCTTTGACGCAATAGAAGGACATAACCCGTGGGAGGCAGTTCATCTGAACTGTCCTGCCTTTCACGGGCCAAATTTTGCGAATTTTGAAAGGGATTACCATATCCTCGATCAAACAGGTGGCACCATTATGGTGCGGGACAAGGATGAATTGGTTGGGGCGATAACTGCAATAGACGTGATCAAAATGCGGCGTGCGCAGGGACAGGCAGTTGACCTGCTGATGCCTTCGCTGAATAAGCTGTGTTCAGACCTAATTGCACTTATAGAGTAGACGACACAACGTGACCCTATCATCGCCTCACTTCCCCAGCATCAAGGTTCGCCTGTTTATGGTGGTCTATCGCGTGCTTTGGTTCGTGTTGATGCCGCTGATTTTGGTCTATCTTTGGAAACGATCGTGGAAAGAACCCTTGTATTGGGGCTTTTTACACGAACGCTTTGGCCTTCATCCGCAAAGGCAGAGCGAATTCGTCTGGGTGCATGCCGTATCATTGGGTGAAATGCGATCCGCGACCTTTTTGATTGATCAACTGTTGGCCAAAGGCGAAAAAGTGGTCGTCACGCATTTTACACCTGCGGGTCGTGCAGAGGCCCATCGCTATTATGCCCAACAAATCAAGGAGGGGCGGTTGGTGTCATGTTGGGTGCCCTTCGATTATGATCTGGCCTTTCGGCGTTTTTTCAAAGCCTTCCGTCCCAAATATGGATTTGTGATGGAGGTCGAATTTTGGCCCGCGATGATCATGTCGTCGCGCAAACGCAAGGTTCCACTTTTCTTGTGCAACGGCCAATATCCACAAAAAAGTTGGGAAAGAGATCAACATAAACGGTTGTCGGCCGCAGACATTGTTCCGGGATTTGCAGGTGTCATGGTGAAATCCGAACGCATGGCGGTTCCGTTTCGAACGCTGGGATTGAAAAATATTGCAGTGACGGGCGAACTTCGGTTTGATCAACCCATCCATGACGGGCAAGCGCGTGCAGGTCAGGCCCTAAGACAACAGCATTTATCGGATCGATTAGTGATTGTGATTGCGTCAAGCATCGCAGGCGAAGATGACCTGTTCATTCAGACCATCAAATCTGCGCTGTCAATGCACAGGGATCGGCGCCCGTTTTTTGTCTATGTCCCGCGCCATCCCAATCGATTTGAGGATGTGGCGCATGAGATCATGCAGTCGGGATTGTCGTTTCAACGTCGCTCGAACCTTGTCCCAGAAACACTTGGTGAATGCGATGTTCTCGTGGGCGACAGTCTGGGCGAAATGCATTATTATCTTGCCATGGCAGATCGGGTTATTGTTGGGGGTGGGTTTGTCGAAAAAGGGTCGCATAATATCATAGAACCCTTGCTACATGAAAAGCCCGTGATCGTGGGGCCATCGATTTGGACCATCGACTTTCCCGCACGCGAGGCGATTGAGGCGGGGGTTTGCAAAATGGCTACGCCCGAAACCCTGTTGGCTGTAGTATTGGCAGATGATGCTTGGCCAGATCCAAAGCCGTTTGTGACATCAATGCAAGGCGGTGCCGCACGCAGTCTAAAGGTCATCCAAGATTATATGCAGACTTGACGGGTCGCCCGTCGCCAATTAGCAAGATTTGACCAGAAACGAGGACGTCGCGTGACCGAACAGCGAACAGACTACAGCGTATATGACGCAAAATCATATGTGGTTGCAAAGCTCATCCAAGGTGTGCTGCTGCTGTTGCGATTGATCCCGTACCGTGCGCGGGTTGCTTTGGGTGGGTTGTTTTTCGAATATATCGTGTCGCCACTCTCGGGAAATCGCAAACGCATTTTACGCAATTTGAAATTGATCGCGCCAGAATTGGGTGACGCTGAGATGCGCCGGATCGCCCGCGCTGTGCCAAATAACATTGGGCGCACATTGACAGAATTGTTTTTTCCCGAAGATTTCCTAAACACGATCAAGGACACGCCTGTAAAAGGACCGGGATTGGATGCCTTGATCAAAGCGCGTAACGCAGGAAAACCGGTCATTTTGGTATCTGGTCATATTGGAAATTATGACGTTATTCGCGGTAATGTCGTTCGCTTGGGGTATCCTATTGGCAGTTTGTACAAGCCAATGCGCAATGGATATTTTAATGACTATTATCTTGCGTCGATTTCTAAGATTGGCGCACCCATGTTCCCAACGATTGGCAAAAGCATGGGCGATATGATCACGCACTTGAAAAACGGTGGTATGATTGCCCTGATGATGGACCAACATATGAAAACCGGTGAGCCCCTGCAATTCATGGGAAAGGTGGCATATACGCCCGTGTCGGCGCCGAAAATGGCGTTGAAATATGACGCTGTGTTGTTGCCGTGTTTTTCAACGCGTGAGCCCGATGGCATTCATCACGTCATGCATATGGAGGCCCCGATTGAACATGGG
>RGAJ01000190.1 GCA_009920225.1 Paracoccaceae bacterium | reverse complement strand
CAATGGTTTGACACTGGGCTTGGGCGACAACAAGTTTGACGACCTATACGACGATACTCAAAACGGTGACGTTTCAGTATCTGGCGCAATCGGTGGTTTGACTGTTGCTGTCGTTACAGATGCAGATGCAGATACAGCGGCTGTGGCTGCGGTAGCGCACTCTGCAACTGCGCCTGCTTCTGCTGCTAAAGCGGCTGAGTGGAATGGAACATCATATAGTGTTGGTTACAAAATCGGTGACGTAACACTTGGCATGAAAGGTACGCAGCATAACGATTCTGGCGATGCAGCGTCTGTGATCTCAGCAGGTTACACAATGGGTGATGTTACAATCACACTTTCACGCGATGACAAAGGCAAAGCAAAAGACGTAAATAAAGTTGCAGTATCATACTCAGCTGGCGGCGTTACATTGTCAGGTTCTGCTACAGATGCAAAAGTAGCCGGCAAAAGCGAGTGGGATGCATCTGTAGCCTACACAGCAGGTGCAGTAACAATCAAAGCTGAAACAGACGAGTCTGATAGCTGGGCGGCTGACGTTGCGTACGACTTGGGTGGCGCAACAGCGTTTGCTATGACAAACAAAGAAGGCGTTGCTATCGCAGGCGTAAGCTTCGCGTTCTAATCTCAGGATTAGAAATGTCTTAAGAGCGGTCCTTTGGGGCCGCTCTTTTCTTTTGTGCAAAGCGTCGTTACACACATGTTAGTTTTCATGTTCTAAATAGGATGATCACATGTCGCTTGTCGAAATCACATCACGCATTCGGGCAGCCGAAGAAAAGAATGGGCGGATCTCTGGCTCTGTCAGTTTGATCGCCGTTTCCAAGGTGCAGCCCAATGAACGTGTGTTATCTGTTTTGAACCTAGGGCATCGCGTATTTGGTGAAAACTATGTCCAAGAAGCAGCCGACAAATGGCCCGACTGGCGCACTGCATTCTCTGGTGTCTCGGTTCATATGCTTGGACCGTTGCAAACCAACAAAGCCCGCCAAGCGGTTGAGTTGTTTGATGCCATCCATTCGGTTGATCGCCCCAAATTGGCGAAAACATTGGCCCGATTGGCGCAGGAACGCGGCGCATGTCCGGAGCTGTTTTTACAGGTGAACACGGGCGCAGAACCGCAAAAAGCGGGTATTCTGCCAAGCGATGCAGATGGCTTTATCGCCGAGTGCCGTTCAATGGATCTGCCAATCACGGGTTTGATGTGTATTCCCCCCGTTGACGAAGAACCAAGCTTGCATTTTGCCCTTTTGGCCAAAATTGCAGAGCGCAATGGGGTTGATGGGTTGTCGATGGGCATGTCGGACGATTTTGAAAAAGCAATTGCATTTGGTGCCACCCATGTTCGGGTTGGATCTGCTATCTTTGGTGCGCGGGATTATTCGGCCCGATAATCAACCGACAGCCAAACGGTATCGTTGTTGCAATTCGCCATAGGTTTGCACGCGAAACCGCAATGCACCCAGCGGTCGGATATCGCGGTCTGCGCCATTGGTGAATAAAGATCGCGGAACCCTTGCCAGCGTCTGCATTGGGATAATTCCAGTCTGTCACCAGTATAAGATCATACATCGGGTCGGCGCGGCGCAAAGCCTCATGACTGTGATGATAGGGCACCTTAACCTGTGAATTATACGCAATATCGGCAGGGTCATCTGACCAAAGGTCGTTTGGACCAATAGGGGTTGCCCAATCACAAGGCCGCGCGATGCGGTCAGCGCGATAAAGCATATCTACAATACGGTGTTCACCAATTGGGGTTGCTCCATCACCTTCGACCTTGTCGGTCGTTAATCCGCTGCGACCGACCGAACAGGGGAACCTGTATGCCCCCATACGCAAATGGTTGGGTGTCAGGATCAAATCCACCGTCATAAAAGATGACCTGATTTGCGCGCCTTGGTTGCCAGATAACCAGTGTTTTCTTGGGTTTTTCCAACCTGCAACGGAACGCGTTCCACAACGGTGATCCCGTTGCGTTCCATCATTTCGATTTTGCGTGGATTATTGGTCAGCAGCCTGATCTTGCGAATGCCCATTTCCCGAAGGATTGACGCGCCGATCCGGAAATCGCGTTCGTCATCTTCGAACCCTAGACGATGATTGGCTTCTACGGTATCAAACCCTTGATCTTGCAGGGAATAGGCCCGCATTTTGTTGACCAAGCCGATGCCGCGCCCCTCTTGGTTGAGATACAATAAAACGCCCGCGCCGTCGGCCCCCATATGCGTCAACGCCGCGTTGAGCTGTGGGCCGCAGTCACATTTCAGGCTTCCCATGACATCGCCTGTAAAGCAGGCAGAATGCAAACGCACCAAAACCGTGTCAGACCGCGAAGGTCGCCCGATTTCCATCGCGTAATGTTCATCGGCCCCTGTTTTTGGTCGAAAAACATGCAGCCGCCCAACATTTGCAGCACGTGTCGGAAGCCGCGCCGCAACCACATCGCGCAGCGCCAAAGGGGCTGCCAAAAGCGGTTCAATGTCCGCAACATTCAAGATGCAAAGCCCATGCTGTGCGGCTACGTCGTGGGGATTTGGCGTCGCCACGCACAGCGCCGCAGGCAGAATTTGCGCTTGTTTCATCATTACAAGCGCGGTGTGTTCAACCCCAAGCGCCGGCGTCATGAGCGTTTGAAATGGCCCCTTTAACCCCGATGACACATCGGCGGCGGGGTCTGCTACGTTCTTTACCCAAGTTAAATCGCGGTCCTTTGGAACAGAAATCCGCGCATAACTTCCGTCATAGGCGTAGATTTTGATCGTTTCTGCCCGTCGATGCGTCAGGACCAAGACGGGATCGCCAAATGAAGTCCGCAATTCTGTGAAACGCGACGCGGATACCGCTTCGGCAGATGCAATGATACCTGCACCTGTTTGCGACATTAACACAACAGGAATACCCATGCGCAAATCGGCAAGTGCGCGGGCTAACTGTTCTGCGGTTGAGGGACCAAGCATGCGTGTTCCTGTGTTTTCCTTCATCTAACGGGAAATTACAAAAAGGGAAACGTTGTTTGTTACGGAATGACTGAAATGTTTCAGTAATTTTCAAAATCTACACGTCAGCGTGAGAAATCGCAAATTCGCTTGAAACGGCGTGCGTGCGCCCCCACTTTGAAGATGTGAAAAGGAAACAAGCGATGTCCCAAGTGAAAAACATTCTTTTGGTTGATGATGACGAAGATCTGCGCGAGGCTCTTGCAGAGCAGCTTGTCATGACTCAAGATTTCGACGTGATCGAAGCTGGCTCTGGCCAAGATGCGTTGGCTCATCTCAAGACTGCCGTTCCAGACCTTATTATTTTGGACGTCGGATTGCCCGACACCGATGGCCGCGAATTGTGCCGCGTTTTGCGTAAAAATGGGGTGAGTTGCCCCATTATCATGCTGACGGGACATAACAGCGATTCAGACACAATCTTGGGGCTGGATTCTGGCGCCAATGACTATGTGACCAAACCGTTCAAATTTCCTGTTTTGTTGGCGCGGGTTCGGGCGCAATTGCGCCAACACGAACAATCCGAAGATGCGACATTTGGATTGGGCCCGTATGTGTTCAAGCCAAGCGCCAAATTGTTGACAACCGAAGACGGCAAAAAGATCCGATTGACGGAAAAAGAAACAAACATACTGAAATTCTTGTACCGCGCTGGTGATGCAATTATTCCCCGCGATACGCTGCTGCACGAAGTTTGGGGATATAACGCTGGCGTCACAACCCACACATTAGAAACACATATTTACCGACTTAGACAAAAAATAGAACCAGATCCGACACAAACCCGCCTTCTTGTGACCGAATCTGGCGGGTATAAATTAGTATCAAGATGATGTTGGATATTAACGAATGGCATAACATTTGCTAATATACTGTCGTTAGTATTGGTCATAGAAGATACCGCGCGTATCCGGGTTAAGATACGCTTCCTCCCTGTTGGACTGGCCCGGGTTTTCCCGGGCCCTTTTTTATTTGAACAAGTTTTGCGGCCCCGCGCCACGTTCGGCGAAATGATCATCTTTATTGTAGAGTGCACATGCGTCCAGCGATAAACATCCACAACCAATACATCCATCCAATCGATCACGCAGCGCTATGAGATCAGCAATACGCCTGTCCAAATGATGGCGAAAATTTTGGGCGAGCTTGTCCCAATCGCGTGCGTTGGGGGTACGAAGGTCGGGCAATTGATTGAGCTGTACTTTGATGTCGTCGAGTGTAAAGCCAAACTTTTGGGCCGCGATGATGAACGCGACGCGACGGATCTGAGCGCGTTCAAACCGTCGATGTCCAGATTTGTTTTTGTTAGAATGGATCAACCCCAGATCGTCGTAGTAGCGGATTGTTGATACGGCAAGCCCCGAACGTTTTGCAATGAACCCGATTGAATAATCCCGCATTAAACCCCCTTGATCTTAAGTTAACTTGAGATTTTATAACAGAGGTCGATCACACGAATCAAGAAAGGGATCGACAATGAAAATTGGATTAGAACATATAAATTTATGTACACTTGACCCAGATGCGGCAGCAGGATGGATGGTACGCGTTTTTAATTGGCGTGTGCGTTGGGCGGGGACCGCAATGGATACGGGCTATACTGTGCATGTGGG
>RGAJ01000189.1 GCA_009920225.1 Paracoccaceae bacterium | reverse complement strand
TGCCCCAAGGCCGACACCGTTGCCAATTCCAGATTGGCCAAGGCCGTGTAAAACAACAGTTGCGCCACCGCGACGAAAAGACCCCGCGAAAACGCCAATTTCCACTGTGTGATTTTATAATCTTGCCAGCGAAAACTAAGCTCTCGGGTATAGGCAAGCAAAGCGATCGACGGCAAAACACCCAAGATATTTCGATAAACCGAAAGCTCTTGGGGGGAATAGGTTTGCGATAAAAGACGGACATGAACGCTCATGATATCAAAGCAAACGTAGGAGACGAGACAAACAAGAATTGCGCGGATATTGGATGACATAAGCGTATAACTCATTCTGGAACAGACGCGCATTGGACCGTGGCACGCAAGCTGTGTAACACAGATCATTCAAACAGCTTTAGCCTTGGAAATACAAGCCTTTAGCAAGGGTTAAAAAATATTAACTGTTTGTTGATCCTTGGAAGCGCTAAGAAGCAAAGCGATCAAGGAAAAGGCACAAGATGCAAGTCGTTTGGTTCAAACGTGATCTTCGAATACACGATCATGCGGCCTTGGCTTTGGCAGCGCAGGCGGGGCCTGTGTTGCCGCTATATATTCTTGAGCCCGAATTATGGGCGCAACCGGATATGAGCGCGCGACAATATGCGTTTTTATTGGATTGCTTGCGGGATCTGAATGATGCGCTTTCGGGATTGGGGCATCGATTGATCATTCGTGTTGGATCGGCCACCGAAATATTGGAAGACCTGCATCGAAACCATCGGATCCATGCCCTTTGGTCTCACCAAGAAACTTGGAACGCATGGACCTATACCCGTGACATGGCCGTATCAAAGTGGTGTCGTACCCACGCCATTACATGGCATGAACCCATGCAGCACGGGGTGTTTCGCCGATTGTCGCAACGCGATCACTGGGCAAAGCGCTGGCATGAACAGATGTTGGCCCCACGGGTTCAGGCACCATACCTGCCGCCAGCCGATCCAATGATAGTGACCGATCACTTACCGTCGGGCGAAAAGCTTGGGCTCTTCGCGGTTGGGGAAACAGATCTGCAATCCGGTGGCCGTCGCGCAGGCGTGGCGGTTTTAAACAGCTTTTTGTATGAACGCGGTCGATCCTATACCCGTCAGATGTCGTCACCCGTGACCGCGTTTGACAGCTGTTCGCGTCTGTCACCCCATCTTGCCTTTGGGACGATTTCACTGCGTGAGGCGTTCCAAGCAACCGAAAAACGCGCCAAAGATCTGCGCGATGCCGCCCAAACGGAACGGGGCACATGGCCGCGTGCGATCAAATCCTTTTCATCACGCTTGCGGTGGCATTGCCATTTTATCCAAAAATTAGAAGACCAACCATCCATCGAATATCAGAACCTGCATCCTGCCTATGATGGGCTTAGGCCGCGTGAGATCGACGAAAAACGCTTGCATGCGTGGGCAACAGGCACCACGGGATACCCGATGATTGATGCAAGCATGCGTGCCCTGCGGGCGACGGGATGGTTGAATTTTCGCATGCGCGCGATGGTGATGAGTTTTTCAAGCTATCATCTGTGGCAGGATTGGCGCAGACCTGCACAGCATCTGGCTCAGATGTTTGTCGATTACGAACCGGGTATTCATTTTTCCCAAGTCCAGATGCAGTCGGGCACGACGGGGATCAATTCGATCCGCATTTACAACCCTATCAAACAAAGCATTGACCAAGATCCAAAGGGTGTGTTCATTCGCAAATGGATCCCAGAATTGCGCGATATGGATACGGCCTTAATCCATACCCCTTGGAAAGCCGCGTCGCAGATGAACGGCTATCCGATGCCGATTGTTGACGAACCCACAGCGCGCCGTGCGGCCGCGGATCTGGTCTATGGGTTGCGCAAAAACAACCCTTTGCATCGCACAGAAGCCCGCCGCATCGTTGAAAAACACGCAAGCCGCAAAAAACCACCAGCTGCGCGAAAAAAACGGACCACATCCCCAAATCAACCGGAGTTGCCATTTTGATGAAAAAGAAATCTGATCTTCCAACAAAGATGTGCCCCGTTTGCCAACGCCCGTTTACATGGCGCAAGAAATGGGAAAAGGTCTGGGACGAGGTTAAATATTGTTCCAAAGCCTGTGCAGGTCGTCGAAAACCAAAATCCTAACGCAGCTGCCCAAAGGTTACATGCTTAATTCAGCTTTGATCAGATCGGTGATCTGGCGACTGTCGGGTTTGACAGGCGACCCCCATGTTCCCAGAACATCGCCCTCGGGGCCAATCAGAACCTTGTTGAAATTCCATTTTGGGGTCCAACGATGGGCCTCTTTCATCCATTTGTAAAAGGGATGGATATCACCCCGCTTGACCTTGGCGATGGTGGTCATTGGAAGGGTTAGACCAAAGGTCACTTCACAAAATTCCTTGACCTCTGCGACGGTGTCTTTTTCTTGGTTGAAATCATCGGATGGTACGGCCAAGACAACCAGCCCCGCATCACCGTAGGTTTCATGAACCTTTTGCATTTGTGTATATTGCGGGGTAAATCCACACATGGACGCGGTATTGACGATCAAAATCGGCTTGCCTTGCCAATCTCTTGTGTTGAACACACCACCATCAATATTTTCGAATTCGAAAGATGGCATTTTATAGCCGTCGGCATGTGCCGCAGTTGATGCAAAGACAACGGCAAGACAGAGGTTTAGAATTTTCATCGTCGCAGATATCCGTGGTATGAGCGGAAAGAAAATGTTTGTCCGCCCTGCATCAGTACCAGAATGCCCTGCATTTTCATAATTAAACATCTGTAATACATATCTAACCCTCTGATATTATGCGCTAAGTGAAATACGTACATCTCTTTACACAAGGTGCATGTTCGTGTCATTCTGCGACCTACTGGATTTATCGGAGGCATCGCAATGTCCACAGACGACCAAAGCGCCATCGCATGTGAGGCCTGCGATGCAGGGGCGGCATCTGTATCAGACGACGCGCTGAGCGCATTTTTTAGCGCACAACAAGGTTGGGACGTTGTCGAAGAAGACGACGTCAGATTGATCCGCAAAACATATACATTCCCCAATTTCGCGAAAGCCATGGCTTTCACGAATTTCGTTGCCGATATCGCCGAAAATGCGGGGCATCATCCCACGATCGTCACCGAATGGGGGCGCGTGCGCATTGATTGGTGGAGCCATAAGATCAAAGATCTGCACGCGCTTGATCTAGAGTTAGCGCGCAAATGTGATGGGTATTCCACGGGTCATTAAACAGGCCAATCATTTGCCTAAGCCGCGTTACACCCTGCCAAAAGCTCTGCACCACACGCGGCCCAGGCGTGATCCAAACGTTCAAGCGCGTTGGGATCAAATTGATTTTTGATATCCCAATACCGGCCGCTTTCGACGTAATATCCCAATTCATTTTCCTGCGCCGTGATTGATTGTACGTGATCACGGTTCACAAGTTCGGACATTTTGGGCTGTTGCACGTGATGATGAAGTCGCGGAAACACCAATGTTGATGCGTCCCGTGACAGGTTGAACACATTGCATCCGTTCATCGCCGCAAGACACATAAACCGCGCCGATTTGGCGCTTAGGTCGCGCAATGTGATATCGTCGCGTAAAGGGTCCGCCGTGCCAGTGCCATAGAAATGGGTGTCGCCCGTGGGCTTGTACACCATATCACAGCCCAAGATATGAATTTCATCGGGTTGATGGCGTCCGAGCGACCAATAAAGCGCGGTGAATGCCATAGTCCCGCCAGCATACACAAAACCGCCAAAGTCATTCTGAACAGACACAAAATCCTGTTCGGTGATCATCGATTGATCAGGGGTCAATGTCACAGGCTTTCGGTCATCGGGGAAATCATATGGAAATATAATTTCTGTCCATGCCTCTGTGATCCGCCACGCGTTGTTGATCGCGATGATGTGATCATAGCCCGACACATCATGATTGCGAATATCTGTGACGTTCGGCCCAGACCCCAGAATTAATGTTTTAATTTTCATACCAATATATTAACCAGTTTTCTTAATTCATTTTGGTGTGATAATGCGATCAATATTTGACCTCAATCATCGCCTCATTGCGGCGCGCAAAAAACGGGGTGAATGGCCCATTATAGGTCGCTTTGATCGGAATTCCCTTGGTCGACACGCCGTCTTTTTCCAGTGCTTCAAGCAAAAGTTTTGAGGCTTTGTTGAAGTTCTGATCTGTAGAGCGTCCCGAGTATTTATGCACGGCATAATCAGCGCCTTTGACCAAAACCAATCGAACCTTGGGATCTGTTGGGATCGGGGCGGTTTCGAAATTATAGTTCGCGGGCAGGAAAAACCGCATTGTGACACCGTCTGCTTGCGCCTCTTGCGTGACGGGGGCGGTCATCGAAATCTTGACCGATTGGGTGACGGGCACGGTCATTGCAACCTTGCTGCTTTGTTCATTCGCACCTGAGATATATTTGAACAATCGCGAAAAGGCACCGTTTTCCCCATCCGCCTGTTGCGTTTCAACGGCAACGCGGTCGTCGTACCGGCGAATTTCATATGTGTCGGATACAGACAGGACGCTGTATTTTGGTTCTTCGATTGCCATGGCCACTGTCCCCCAAAACAAGGTGACACATAATAAAACATAAC
>RGAJ01000188.1 GCA_009920225.1 Paracoccaceae bacterium | reverse complement strand
GCGCTTTGGCCGCAACCTGCGCTATTTCAGCGCGATAGGTTGGTCGCAGCCCCAACAATTGATGGAAATTACACAGAATTTCTGTTAGATCGACGATCAAAGTTTAGAGAATTTCTAAAAGGCCATTGAACCTCTGGTTTCATTGTTTATTTATACTGAAACGCTTGTGTGTTATGCAGGAGCATATTTAGTAGGAGAGTTTTCCTTGGGCAATAATCGTAATATCGCGTTCTGGGTCGTTTTGTTCCTCGTTATCGTGGTGCTGTTTAACGTATTCAGTGGTGGCACAACGTCGATGCAAAGCCGCGAAATCAGCTATTCTGATTTTGTGACCTCTGTTCAACAAGGCGATGTTTCATCGGTGACGTTGGACGGCGAACAGGTCAAATTCATTGGATCCGACAAACGTGAATATGTCACGATCCGGCCGATGGATTCGAATGTCACCGAATTCTTGATCGCCAATAACGTCGCAATTCGGGCCGAGTCCCAAGAACAGTCGGGGCTTCAATCCTTCTTTATGACAATTTTCCCCTTCTTGTTGCTGATCGGCGTGTGGATCTATTTCATGAACCGCATGCAAGGCGGTGGCAAAGGTGGCGCGATGGGCTTTGGCAAATCCAAGGCAAAGCTTTTGACCGAAAAGCAAGGCCGCGTGACATTTGACGATGTTGCAGGCATTGATGAAGCCAAAGAAGAATTGGAAGAAATCGTAGAATTCCTGCGCAATCCCCAAAAATTTAGCCGCTTGGGCGGGAAAATCCCCAAAGGCGCGCTTTTGGTGGGCCCTCCTGGTACAGGTAAAACATTGCTGGCGCGTGCGATTGCAGGCGAGGCAGGCGTGCCGTTCTTTACCATCTCTGGGTCTGACTTTGTGGAAATGTTCGTTGGCGTTGGCGCAAGCCGTGTCCGCGACATGTTCGAACAGGCCAAGAAAAACGCGCCTTGTATCGTGTTCATCGACGAAATCGACGCAGTCGGTCGCCATCGTGGCGCAGGCTATGGCGGTGGCAATGACGAACGTGAACAAACATTGAACCAGCTTTTGGTTGAAATGGACGGGTTTGAGGCGAACGAAGGCGTGATCATCATCGCGGCAACCAACCGTCGCGACGTGTTGGACCCAGCGTTGTTGCGCCCGGGTCGTTTTGACCGTCAAGTCACCGTTCCAAACCCTGACATCAAAGGGCGTGAGAAAATCTTGAACGTGCATGCGCGCAAAACGCCATTGGGTCCCGATGTTGATCTGCGCTTGATCGCACGCGGGACGCCCGGGTTTTCGGGCGCAGACCTTGCCAACCTTGTGAACGAGGCTGCGTTGATGGCGGCGCGTGTTGGACGCTCTGTCGTGACCATGATTGATTTTGAAAATGCCAAAGACAAAGTCATGATGGGTGCGGAACGTCGTTCCATGGTCTTGACCCAAGATCAAAAGGAAAAAACCGCCTATCACGAAGCAGGGCACGCTGTTGTCGGTCTGTCTTTGCCGCAATGCGATCCGGTCTATAAAGCGACAATTATTCCGCGCGGTGGTGCGTTGGGTATGGTTGTGTCGCTGCCAGAGATTGATCGCCTGAATTGGCACAAGTCAGAATGCGAAGAAAAGCTTGCCATGACCATGGCGGGTAAAGCGGCGGAAATCCTGAAATATGGACCAGAAAACGTATCAAACGGCCCTGCGGGCGATATCCAACAGGCGTCGGGTCTGGCACGTGCGATGGTTCTGCGGTGGGGGATGTCCGACAAAGTCGGCAACATCGATTACTCCGAAGCGCATGAGGGATACCAAGGCAATACCGCCGGTTTTTCAGTGTCTGCATCGACAAAAGAGTTGATTGAGGACGAGGTTCGAACCTTTATCCAAGACGCTTATGAACGCGCCTATCAAATCCTGACCGAGAAAAAGGATGAATGGGAACGTCTGGCCCAAGGGTTGTTGGAATACGAAACCCTCACAGGTGACGAAATCAAGCGTGTTATGGCGGGTGAGACACCCCAAGGATCAGGCTCCGATGATGATGGCAGCGCGCCATCGATCACTGCGATCCCAAAAACCAAAGCCAAACCAAAGCCAACTGGCCCAGATTTGGCACCCGAACCAAGCTAACCAAATCAAGGCACCCTGCGGGGTGCCTTTTTTTACAGGAGACTTCTATGACTGCCCCAATTATCGTACAAAAATCCCCGATGCCTGTTGAGGTTGAGGAAGGCAAAAATTACTTTTGGTGCGCCTGCGGCAAAAGCGCAAAGCAACCGTTTTGCGATGGAAGCCACAAAGACACCGAATATTCACCCGTGAAATACACCGCAACAAAAACCGGCAAGGTGTTCTTTTGCGCCTGCAAACACAGCAGCAAAGCGCCCTTGTGCGACGGAACGCATTCCTCGCTCTGAGGGGGCGGCGATACCCGTGAATAAAAAAGCCCCAGCGGATGCTGGGGCTTTTGTTTTGGTCAGGAACCGGTGTCGGATTATGCGTGGATTGCGCCGTCGCCACAGGCAAGGGCCGCTTCGCGCACTGCCTCGGAATAGGTCGGGTGCGCGTGACAGGTTAATGCCAGATCTTGGGCAGAGGCGCCAAATTCCATCGCCACACAGATTTCATGGATCAAATCCCCTGCCGCAGGGCCCATGATATGCGCACCCAAAATGCGGTCAGTCTGTGCATCCGCAAGGATTTTGACAAACCCATCTGCTGCGAAATTCGCCTTGGCGCGACCATTGCCCATGAAACTGAATTTGCCAACCTTGTAGGCACGGCCTTCGGCCTTGAGCTGTTCTTCGGTTTGGCCGACATTCGCCACTTCGGGGGCGGTGTAGATCACGCCTGGAATGACCGCGTAATTGACGTGACCATGTTTACCAGCGATGACTTCGGCGGCGGCCATGCCTTCGTCTTCGGCTTTGTGCGCCAACATCGGACCTTCGATTGCGTCACCAATCGCATAGATGCCCGCGACATTGGTTTGCCAATGCGCGTTGGTTTTGATTTGACCGCGTGGGGTCATTTCAACGCCCAATGCATCAAGCCCCAAACCATCTGTGAATGGTTTGCGTCCTGTGGCCACCAAAACAACATCGGCGTCCAAAGAATGATCGCTGTCGTCCTTGCGCAGTTTGTAATGCACTTTCGCCTTGGTTTTGGATGCATCAACCGATTGAACAGCTGCGCCCATTATAAAGTTCAAGCCCTGCTTTTTCAGCGTGCGTTGGAAGGTTTTTTGAATTTCGCCATCCATGCCGGGTGTGATGACGTCCAAGAATTCAATCACGGTAACCTCAGATCCCAAGCGCGCATAGACGGAGCCCAGTTCAAGACCGATGACGCCCGCACCAATCACCGCCAATTTCTTGGGGATTTTTGGCAAGGACAATGCGCCGGTGGATGTGACGACGATTTCTTCGTCAATCTCAATCCCTGGCAAGGAGGAGGGGACAGAGCCTGAGGCGATGATGATGTTTTTCGCGTCATGGATGTCATCGCCCACTTTGACCTGACCCGCTGCAGGGATAGATCCCCAGCCTTTGATCCAGTCAACCTTGTTCTTTTTGAACAAAAATTCGATGCCTTTGGTGTTGCCGTCAATGACGTCGGCTTTGTAGGCCTGCATCTGTTTCCAATCAACCGACGGTGATTTTCCCATCAGGCCCATTTTCGTGAAATTATGTTGTGCTTCGTGCAATTGGTGTGAGGCGTGCAAGAGCGCTTTGGAGGGGATACAGCCCACGTTCAAACAGGTGCCGCCCAAGGTGTCACGACCTTCGACACAGGCGGTTTTAAGGCCCAGCTGCGCGCAGCGGATCGCGGCCACATAGCCACCGGGGCCGCCGCCGATTACGATTACGTCATAGGATGCCATTTGGTTTCCTTTCTAATCTTGGGGGCTTTGCCCCCAAACCCCCAGGATATTTTTCGACAGAAAATGAACACTGGGGGGAATGGTGAATGAAAGGGCGCAATGGGGTGCGCCCCCTTTTAATTAAAGATCCAGCAACAAACGGCGTGGGTCTTCGAGGGCTTCTTTGACGCGCACGAGGAAGGTCACGGCACCTTTGCCATCGACGATGCGATGATCATAGGACAGGGCCAGATACATCATCGGGCGGATCACGATTTCACCGTTAACGACCACAGGGCGGTCTTGGATTTTATGCATGCCCAAGATACCTGATTGTGGAGGGTTCAAGATGGGCGATGACATGAGGGAGCCATAGACACCCCCGTTTGAGATGGTGAATGTGCCGCCTTGCATTTCGGCCATCGACAGTTTGCCGTCGCGGGCGCGGCGACCTTTTTCGGCGATTGCTTTTTCAATCTCGGCGAAAGACATTTGGTCCGCGTCGCGGATCACAGGAACGACCAAGCCGGTTGGGGTGCCGGCGGCGACGCCCATATGGACATAGTTTTTATAGACGATGTCCGTGCCGTCGATTTCGGCGTTAACCTCAGGCACCTCTTTGAGGGCGTGACAGCAGGCTTTGGTGAAGAAGGACATAAAGCCCATACGCGCACCATGTTTTTTCTCGAACGCGTCTTTGTATTCGTTGCGCAAGGCCATGACGGCTGACATGTCGACCTCGTTATAGGTGGTCAGCATGGCGGCTGTGTTTTGGCTGTCTTTGAGACGTTTTGCGATGGTTTGGCGTAGG
>RGAJ01000187.1 GCA_009920225.1 Paracoccaceae bacterium | reverse complement strand
CCTTGGATGAGATACCGGATCACACACGCGGCGCCATCATTGCAACGCCGACTGCCGATCATCCTGACAGTGCGAAGCCCTTGATTGATCGTGGTATTGCGGTGATCGTCGAAAAACCGCCTGCAGGCACGTTGCGCGACAGCCATGATTTGATGTCATACGCGCAGGACCGCTCTGTTCCCCTGTTTGTCGGGCATCACCGTCGATGCCATCCGTTCATGGGCGCTGCGCGGGACCGCATCGCCGAAATCGGGAATTTGGTCGCACTCCAAGGCGTTTGGTCCATGCGCAAACATGACACGTATTTCGATGTCCCATGGCGAAAATTGCCGGGGGCGGGGCCGTTGATGACGAACATGACCCATGAATTCGACCTGCTGGCCTACTTTTTCGGCCCCATTGCACGTGTGAGCGCGCAAACCTCGGCAAAATCGCGTGGTGGCCCGTTAGAGGACACCGCCGCGATCCTCATTGAATTCACGTCGGGAGCTTTGGGAACATTTTTGTTATCAGACGCCGGCGCATCGCCGTGGTCGTTTGAAGCAGGCTCTGGTGAAAATCCGATGATCGGCAAAACCGGTCAGGATTATATTCGCATGATTGGGGATGCCGGATCTTTGTCATTTCCGTCATTGGATCTTTGGCGCCCGCCTTCGGGGGAAAAACCAGAATGGCGGGTGGCCTTGCGCCGCGATGATGGGCCAAACTTGCCCCCAATCGATCCGTTAGCGGAACAAATCAATCGTTTCGCACGCGTTCTGTGCGGGGATACCGCCGATCTTTGTTCCGCGCAAGATGGACACAACGCCCTTGCCGCCACATTGGCCGCGGCTTATTCGGCCGATGTCGGACGCCCCATCGCCCTGCGTGATGTTCCCATGGATTACAAAGGTTTTAAGGAAGGATAACTGTTATGAGATTGGATGGAAAACACGCGTTTATCACCGCAGCGGGTCAAGGGATCGGCAAAGCCATCGCGCAGGCCTATGTCCGCGAAGGGGCGGTGGTGATCGCAACCGACCTGAATGCGGATTTGCTGGATGATTTGGCAGGCTGCGCAACGGCGCAGTTGAACGTTCTGGACAAGGATGCGTTGACGCGATCTATCGCTGATGCACGTCCCGACATCTTGGTCAATTGTGCAGGCTTCGTGCACGGCGGCGCGATTGAGGCGGCGACAGATGCAGATTTTGATTTTGCCATGAACCTAAATGTGCGCGCCACGTTCCATTCGATGCAAGCCGCCATTCCAGGGATGGTCGAACGCGGTGGCGGGGCAATCGTGAACATTGCGTCTGTCGCCTCATCCATTATCGCGGCCCCAAATCGGTTCATCTATGGTACGTCCAAGGCCGCGGTCATCGGCATGACAAAATCCGTTGCAATCGATTACGTGACCAAGGGCGTACGGTGCAACTGCATCTGTCCCGGAACAGTGGATAGCCCCTCATTGCATGATCGCTTGCGGGCTATGGGCGACTATGAAACTGCAAAGCAAGCGTTTATCGCCCGTCAACCGATGGGGCGGATCGGCACACCCCAAGAAATTGCCCATCTCGCAGTGTATCTTGGGTCCGACGACAGCGCCTTTACCACAGGCCAAGCACATATCATCGACGGCGGCTGGGCCGCGGGTTAAGGAGCAGCGCCACATGGCGGTCCAACCTCGAGAAGACAAAACAGCGCTCGGCGTTCTTGCGATGGCCTTGGCCGTTGTCATGTTCACATGCATCGATACCTCGGCCAAATGGCTGATCGGCGCAGGCATCGGCGCGTTGCAAATCGTGTTTTGTCGCTATTTTGTTGCGTTTCTGATGTCGTTTTTTGCCTATATTCCCAGACATGGGTTGACCGCCTTCAAATCAAATAGGCCTATGTTGCAGACCATTCGATCGCTCTTTCTTTTGGGAAGTACGGTATTTAATTTCAGCGCTTTGCAATATTTGCCGCTCACCTTCACAACAACCATTATGTTTGCGGCCCCCATCGTGATCACGTTGCTCTCGATCCCGATATTGGGCGAAACGGTCGGGCTACGCAGGATCATTGCGGTCTGTGTTGGATTCATTGGGGTGATCTATGTCATCCAACCGTGGGGCGCCGCCGTCCACCCCGCGATTTTCCTAAGTCTTGGCGCACTCTTGTGCGCATCGCTTTATTTTATCATGACACGACTGTTGGCAGGGGTTGAAGATACGGCGACAAGCCAACTTTGGGCAAACGGCATTGCCGCGGCATCGCTTGCGCCCTTTGTCGTGACAAATTGGGTGATGCCATCTGATCCCTTTGTGGCATTCATCCTGACGTTAATTGGGGTTTTCGGCGGTGCAGGCCATATGCTTGCGACGCGCGCACATCGATTGGCCGATGCCTCGATCCTTGCCCCATTGGTGTATACGCAGATCTTTACGATCTCATTGTCCTCATATCTTGTATTTGCAAGACTACCCAGCTCAACCACCTTTGTTGGCGGTTTGATCGTGATCGCATCGGGTCTTTATATTTGGAACAGAGAGCGGCAAAAGACCCAAAATTCCTAGGTCAGCGCCCCGCAGGTCTGTTGAATGCCTTCGGCGAGGATATTTACAGACAGAAAATCAAAACCCCTCACCCAAAAAAGGCGAGGGGCCATTTCCTGTCACGGTCATCGGCGTCCCCGCCTGTACCGCAAACCTACTTTCCCACCGAAAGATTAAAATTCCCCTAACATTTTTTGTCTAAAAATATCCTGGGGGAATTCTGCGGAGCAGAAGGGGGCAAAGCCCCAATCAGCCCCGCCCGATATAGGGCATCGTGGTGGCCATCACTGTCATGAATTGAACATTTGCCTCTGCCGGCAAGGTTGCCATGTGCAGGAGCGATGTTGCCACATGTGACACATCCATCACTGCTTCGGCACGGATGCTTCCGTCTGCTTGTGGCATCCCTTCGGTCATTTTTTGCGCCATCGGGGTCAGGGCGTTGCCGATATCAATCTGCCCACACGCGATGTTAAATGCACGACCATCAAGCGACAAGGTGCGTGTCAGCCCCGTGATGGCATGTTTCGACGCCGTATAGGGCACGGATCCCCAACGTGGAACATGCGCCGATACCGATCCATTGTTGATGATGCGACCGCCTTGTGGATCTTGGTGCCGCATCAAGCTAAAGGCTTTTCGTGCGCAGATAAATGATCCCGTCAGGTTGATGTCGATCAGCTGACGCCATTCGCTGACGTTTATTTCGTCAATGGGTTTTCCGGGCAGGGATACGCCTGCGTTGTTGAAAAGAACGTCGAGTGTATCGACTTTGGCTGCGAACCAATCGAAGGCATCGTCGACCTGCTGTTCATCTGTTACATCACAGGTCAGAACGACCGCATTCTTGTGGTTGCCTGCTGTTTCACGCAGCGCTGTTTCCGTGCGCCCGACCAAGCCGACGGTCCAGCCGTGTTCCAAAAATAATTCCGCACAGGCGCGTCCGACACCGCGCCCTGCGCCTGTGATGATGATTGACTTTGCCATTATGTCCCCTAGTGATTGTCGCGTGGCAAGTCTTTGGCCACTTTGTGATAGGCTGTCGCCAATTCCAAACATCCGCCATCTGACAATTGCCCAACCAGCGAACGGTAGATTTCTTGCCAAGGGGTTTGATGCACCAATTCGGGTGCAACCCATGCGTCGATGCGGGCTTGCCATTCGTCGTCTGGAACCAGTGCGTTCAGCGTGGCCGCGTTCAAATCCAATCGCACGCGATCCCCCGTTTCGAGATAGGCCAAACCACCCCCCACAACAGATTCAGGCGATGCGTTCAAAATTGATGGGCTTTCCGATGTGCCAGATTGGCGGCCATCGCCAACCGTGGGCAAGTGGTTGATGCCGCTTTTGATGATGTGGTCCGGTGGCTGCATGTTGACGACCTCTGCCGATCCGGGATAGCCGACGCAACCGACACCGCGAATGAACAGAATGGTTTTTTCGTCAATTCCCAACGACGGATCATTGATCCGGGCGTGATAATCTTCGGGACCTTCAAACACCACGGCGCGTGCTTCATACACGCCGTCTTTTAGGAACCTTTCCCGAAAATCAGCCGAAATCACCGATGTCTTCATCAAGGCAGAGTCAAAGAGATTACCAGACAGAACGACAAAGCCCGCGTTCTGACGCAGCGGATTATCATATGTGCGGATGACATCTGTGTCTTGGCTGCCAAGACCGGTGATGTTTTCGCCCATTGTCTTGCCCGTCGCGGTCATCACGCCTTCGTGGATGCGCCCCGCTTTTCGTAACTCTTCCATCACGGCGGGTACGCCGCCTGCGCGGAAAAAGCTTTCGCCCAGATATTCGCCAGCGGGCTGCATATTCAGCAGCAAAGGAATGTCATAACCAACGGTTTGCCAGTCTTTCACTGCCAAAGGCACCCCTGCGTGACGTGCAATGGCTTGCAAATGGGGCGGGGCGTTGGTTGATCCACCGATGGCTGCATTCACAACAATCGCGTTTTCAAATGCCTCACGTGTGAGAATGTAAGAAGGCTTTAGGTCTTCGTACACCATTTCCACAATGCGCCGACCTGTTTCAAAGGCCATGCCCATGCGTTCGCTAAAAGGGGCAGGGATGGCAGAGTTGCCTGTCAGTGACATGCCCAACGCTTCGGCCATGGCGTTCATTGTGCTCGCTGTACC
>RGAJ01000186.1 GCA_009920225.1 Paracoccaceae bacterium | reverse complement strand
AAGGACGCCCGATGTACCCGTATTTCCGCATGATGAAAGAGGCTTTTAAATTTCGAAAAGCACCGAAATTGGGCATCGGTGAGGCGCATGTTTCGCATCATATGTGTTGGCCGTGGGATTTGGATCCATGGCGTGAACTTAACAACGGGCGCACGCTTACGCTGTATGATTTAGGACGTATTCCTTTGGTGCAACGCATAGGCTTGGTGGACACCATGCGTGAACACAAATGGGGCCTGACCATGGCGGGCGCTTGCGTGCGATACCGTCGCCGCATCCGCATGTTTGAACGCATTGAAATGCGCAGTCGGGCATTGTGTTGGGATGATCGGTTTGTCTATGTTGAACAATCTATGTGGAAACGCGACGGCGAATGCGCAAATCACATCGTGTATCGTGCGGCGTTCCTAGATAAAAACGGTATTTTAAACCCAAACGACATGGTCAAAGCGGTGGGATATACAGGGCCCACGCCACAGGTTCCAGACTGGATCAAAACATGGTCACAGGCCGAAAATCAAAGACCTTGGCCACCGATGCAAGAATAGCTTGCCACAAGCACCCAAATCACGTCTAAATCAAATCAGACAATTGGGGATGTCTTATGGAACAAACGAAACGTATTCGCGGTTGGTTTTTGTATGATTGGGCGTGCCAGCCCTATAATACCTTGATGCTGACCTTTATTTTTGCGCCGTTCTTCGCGGCAACGGCCGTCGAGTTTTATCAAAACTTGGGCCTCAGCGAAGACGCCGCCGACGCGCGGGCGCAAACGCTTTGGTCAAATGCCTTGACCATCGTTGGATTGCTGATCGGTCTCTCTGCGCCAATCTTGGGTGCGATTGCAGATTCCGCCGGCCGCCGGATGCCATGGATTGGTTTTTTCACCCTACTTTTGATCGCAGGCGGCTTTGCAACTTGGTTTTCTGATCCAAATGGCAGCAATCTGATATTCATGCTGATGGCATTTTGCATCGGCTTTATTGGTGCTGAACTGGCCTATATCTTTGCCAACGCGCAGTTACCTGAATTGGGTGAGGGCGATGAAATTGGCGCGCTCAGCGGATCAGGGTTTGCAACAGGATATGTCGGCGGGGTGATTTCGCTGATTATTGTGCTGACCTTGTTTGTTGCGCAGGGCAATGGAAAAACCGTGATCGGCATTGATCCAATCTTTGGCTTGGACCCCCTGACCAAAGAAGGCACACGTTTGGTTGGCCCGTTTGTGGCCGTTTGGGCCATCGTGTTTTCAATCCCCTATTTCCTATGGATGAACGAGGCGGGGCTTGCCCGCACAAAAGCAAGCTTTTCGGTCGCTATGACCCGCCTCAAGGGATCAATCGCCGCGCTCAAAACCCGCAGAAGCCAGCGATATTTCCTGCTGTCCTCTATGTTCTACCGTGATGCATTGAATGGTCTATATACATTTGGCGGCATCTATGCATCGCTTGTATTGAACTGGAGCATCGTCCAGATCGGGACATTCGGCATTTTGGCCGCCATTTCCGCCGCTTTGTTCAGCTGGCTGGGCGGAAAATTTGACCGTCACATGGGGCCAAAGCCCGTAGTGATCAGCGCGATTTTGGTCCTGATCACCGTCAGCATCATCATCGTGAACCTGACCAACACGACATTCTTTGGCGTCAAATTGGCCCAAGGATCAACGCTGCCTGATATTGTATTCTATATCTGCGGATGCGCCATCGGCGGGTTTGGCGGGATCGTACAATCGGCAAGCCGAACCTTGATGGTGCGCCACACGCGCAAGGGCCAAGAAACGCTTGAGTTTGGTCTGTACGGGCTATCTGGTCGGGCGACCGCATTTTTGGCGCCTTTGTTGATCTCCATCGCAACCACTGTGACAGGAAGCGCACGATTGGGCGTTTCCCCGCTGATCGGGCTTTTCATAATTGGGTTGATCCTGCTAACCTTTGTGCATCCCAAAGGAGATGCGGACCAATGGTCAGATACCTAATTATTTTATGTTCGTTATTTGCAATTTCGGCGTGTTCGCCCGCCGCAGAAACTGTTTCGGTGTCACCGAGGCTTAGCTCGAAAGAGGCAAAATATCTGTTTGGCGCAGTGACATCAGGCAGCCAACAGCGTGCCGAACCCTTTGGCAGCTATGCCAAAGGGTGTATCGCAGGGGCAGAGCAACTGCCGGAAACAGGCCCCACATGGCAAGCGATGCGATTGTCGCGCAATCGCAACTGGGGTCACCCAGAAATGATTGATTTTTTGAAAAAACTATCCGCCAAAGCGGCCCAACAGCCGGGATGGGACGGAATTTACATCGGTGACATTTCACAGCCGCGCGGCGGCCCCATGCTGTCGGGGCACGCAAGCCATCAAATGGGCTTGGACGCGGATATTTGGATGTTGCCGCCAAACCGTTTGGATTTGTCCCGAAAAGAACGCGAAGACATTTCTTCGATTTCCATGCGCCGCGCGAATGGGGCCTATACCAATGACAAATGGACCCGCCAGCACCATGAAATCATTAAAGCCGCGGCCCAAGACCCGCGCACGGCTCGGATCTTTGTCTTTCCAGGGGCCAAAGTTCAAATGTGCAAGGATGAAAAAGGCGACCGCGCATGGCTGCGCAAAGTGCGCCCTTGGTACGGGCACCACTACCATTTTCACGTCAGGTTGTCCTGTCCGACAGGTGCTGCGGGCTGTGTAAACCAAGCCCCCCCACCCCCGGGTGACGGGTGTGCAGACGCCGAGGTTTGGGTGAAAAACATTCTGAACCCACCAAAACCCGATCCGAATGCACCCAAACCGAAACCGACGCCGCCGCTGACCTTGGCGCGATTGCCAAATCAATGTGCGGCCGTGCTGCAATCGAATTGATCCAAAACCCCGTCCCTGCGACGGGGTTTTATTTTTCTTGCCATGGGTCCGAATTTGCCCTACACGCCGTCCGTCCCCGATGGTCGGGGGCCAAGTCTCCGAGCACCTTGAGAAAACGGATACCAATATGCAAAGACTTCTTCCTGGCGTTATCGCCATGGCTGCCATTGTTGTGGCCTCAAATATACTCGTGCGATTCCTCATTCTTGATGGATTGCTTACATGGGGCGCGTTTACATACCCATTCGCGTTCCTAGTCACCGATCTTATGAATCGCGCTTATGGCCCACAATCCGCCCGCAAGGTGGTATTCGCAGGTTTCATCGTTGGCGTGATCTGCTCCCTAATCGGCAGCCAAATCATGCTGCAAGGGGACGGGTACGAATATGCCGCCGTTGCATTACGCATCGCGGTTGCATCAGGCATCGCGTTTTTGGTCGCCCAACTGGTCGATGTTGCGATTTTTGACCGTATGCGATCAGGCGCATGGTGGCGGGCACCCTTGGCGTCAACAATCATTGGTTCAGCCCTAGATACGACGCTGTTCTTTACCATTGCATTCGCACAAAGCGTTCCGTTCTTTTCCGAAAACGCCAATATGGAAATTTCATGGGCATGGGATGCAATGCCGTTGCTGACCTTTGGGCCGGATGCGCCGCTGTGGGTGTCCTTGGCGATTGCCGATTGGGCGGTCAAAATGGCCATCGCATTGATCGCATTGGTCCCGTTTCGTGTCCTTTCTGAAAAAATTCAAAATGTTGTTACATAAAACATTTTGACATTTTCTGAAACTGTGCCACCATACCTAGTATCGAAACATAGTGAAAGGAGGTGGTCCAGTGTCTAGAGAGGTATTGGAGAGAGGGGTCGGAACAGTTTGGGGGAACGTTAACTAGGGCAGCCCTTAGTGACTTTTTCTACAAGTTGGTGCGCCTAACCGCCCACCTCCGAAGTTCTCGAAGGGTCGTCCGCAATGGACGGCCCTTTTCGATTGCCATCAGGTTCTATAAGATCGCGCCATGTTACGCATTACCGATGATATTAGCATCCAAGACTGGGAACTCAGCGAACAGTTCGTTCGGTCCTCTGGCCCGGGCGGTCAGAACGTGAATAAGGTCAGCAGTGCAGTGGAATTGCGGTTCGAAGCATCGCGGTCCCCATCGCTGCCACCATTTGTCAAAGCGCGCTTGGAAAAAATTGCAGGCCAAAAATGGACAAAAGAAGGCGCCATCGTCATCTTTTGCGACGAAACGCGGCACCAAGCCCGCAACCGCGAAATCGCACGGGACCGTTTGGTGGATATGATACAACGCGCGGCAATCCGGCCAAAGCGGCGCATTGCCACCAAACCCACAAAGGGATCACAGATCCGCCGCGTTACCGCAAAAAAAATTCGCGGTGAAATCAAAAAAAACCGTGGCAGTGTCACCGAAGGTTTGGATTAATACTGCCCCGCCCCTGACCCACCTTCTTGCGGCGAAGCTTCGGTTAATGCGCGGAACTGTTGCACCGCCTGCGACGCGGCAGCTGCCATAAATTTGAAATCTGCCCCAACGGTGGTCATATCGTATCCCCAACCTACTGCGCGCGCGGCATATTCGGGCGTTCCACAGTGAAGCGCGCATTTGATCCCTGCGGCTTTGCACACCTGTGCGATGCGTTTGATCGCGGACACAATGCGTTCATCTTGGGGGTCCATGGCAGGGGTAAGCTCACCTTGCAGCAGTGAAAACGTCAAATCAGCTGGCCCAACATAGATGCCATCCAACCCTGCGGTCGCTGCGATTGCTTCGATGTTGTCAAACGCCTCGCGGGTTTCGACCATGGCCCATGCGATGACCGCATCATTTGACTCTGCC
>RGAJ01000185.1 GCA_009920225.1 Paracoccaceae bacterium | reverse complement strand
TGTCCCGCTTTGCCGAAGAATTGGTGATCTGGTCTTCTGCGCAATTCCGTTTTGTCACCCTCTCGGATCGGTTCTCGACAGGCTCGTCCATCATGCCACAAAAGAAAAACCCAGATGCGGCGGAATTGATCCGCGCCAAGGTTGGGCGGATCTTTGGCGCAAACGTCGCCCTGATGATGGTGATGAAGGGGCTGCCACTTGCCTATGCAAAAGACATGCAAGAGGACAAAGAACAGGTCTTTGATGCGGCTGATAACCTGATGCTGGCCTTGGCCGCGATGGAAGGCATGGTCAAAGACATGTCGGCAAATGTCGACAATCTTGCCGCCGCTGCGGGATCAGGGTTTTCAACGGCAACTGATTTGGCCGATTGGTTGGTCCGCGCGGTGAATATGCCGTTCCGCACGGCGCACCATGTGACGGGAACCTTGGTCGCGATGGCCGAAGCCAAAGGATGCGATTTGGCTGATCTGTCGATTGAGGATATGAAATCGGTCCATGATGAAATCACCGACGATGTATATTCGGTTTTAACGGTTGAGAATTCTGTCCGCTCACGAATGTCCTATGGCGGGACAGCCCCTGCGCAGGTCTTGGTTCAAATCCAACGTTGGAAGGATGTTTTGTAATGATCCGCTTATTCACCTGTCTTGCTCTTTGTGGTGTCCTTACGGCTGCGTGCGGGATCGATGGTGCGCCGCGTCCGCCAAAGGCCGTTGCCGCCGAACGGCAAGCAGAAAAACAAAGCGATCAAGTTGACGACGTTGTCGACGAGGGAACCGAGGAAGATCTCGAAGAAACGACAGACGAAGTCTAATTAACGGCCTTGCCCTTGAAAATGAGCAAGGCATTTTCTTTGGAATTTCTTAAGTCACGCAAAGAAGAGAGTTATTGCAAAGATTTCTGCCGACCGATACCAATTGAGAAACTTGAACAAAGGATCACATGATGACCAATTTACAATTTGCGGCAGGTATATCACGGTTGGGCACAGAATCTGCCTTTATGGTGTTGGCGCGTGCCCAGAAATTGGCAGCGGAAGGTCGCGACATCATCAACCTTGGCATCGGCCAACCGGATTTTCGCACGCCTGAGCATATTGTCCAAGCGGGCATCAAAGCATTGCAAGACGGCCACCACGGCTATACGCCTGCCAACGGTTTGCCCGTTTTGCGCGACGCGGTGGCGGCGGATTTGGAAAAACGCCACGGGGCCAAGGTCAATCCCGATAACATCATCGTCGTTCCGGGTGGAAAGCCCACGATGTTTTTTGCCGTTCTCATGTTTGGCGAACCCGGGGCCGAAATTATGTATCCAAACCCCGGATTTCCGATCTATGAATCGGTCATCAAATATTCTGGCGCAACCCCAGTGCCCATTGCCCTGAAAGAGGAAAATGGTTTTGCCTTTGATGCTGAAACGGTTTTGTCGCAAATCACCGAACGCACGCGGTTGATCATTATAAACAGCCCTGCAAACCCAACAGGCGGTGTCACCCCGAAAGAAGAAATTGACAAGCTGGTCGCTGGACTGGCCAAACATCCGCATGTGGCGTTGATGTCGGACGAAATCTACAGCCAGATGTTGTATGATGGTCGCGAACATGTCAGCCTTTTGAACTATCCCGAAATTCGGGATCGTTTAATCGTACTGGACGGTTGGTCAAAAACCTATGCCATGACGGGCTGGCGCATGGGCTTCGCAGTTTGGCCCGATGCGATGGTGGATCCTGTGACGCGCCTATGTATTAACGACCATTCTTGTGTGAATGCGTCGGCGCAATTTGCGGGGCTTGCCGCGCTGACGGGGCCACAGGATGCAGTTCATGAAATGGTTGCACAATTTGATGATCGCCGCCGCGCAATCGTTGAGGCGTTGAATGATCTGCCGAACGTCACCTGTACCGATGCAGCAGGGGCGTTTTACGCTTTTCCAAATATCTCGCAAACGGGCCTCACGTCGATGGAGGCGCAAAATCTGTTTCTGGACAAGGCAGGCGTGGCAACAATCGCAGGAACAAGCTTTGGTCGCTATGGCGAAGGGTACATCCGCTTTTCATATGCGAATAGCAAAGATAACATCCTGCGCGCGATTGACCGGATCCGCGCGGTCTTGTGATCTGATCCCTTTTCACCCGAGTGTCGATGCTGTATGCGGGGGAAAACCGAATTGGTGCGAGGATAGAATGGACCATTTTTTATATCGCGATGGCGAATTATTTGCCGAAGATGTCGCAATTTCCGAGATCGCCAAAGCAGTTGGAACCCCGTTCTACGTCTATTCCACTGCGACATTGGTCCGTCACTTTCAAGCGTTTGATCAAGCGCTTGACGGCACAGATCACCTTGTTTGCTATGCGATGAAAGCGGCATCAAACCAAGCGATCTTGAAAACATTGGCCGCACTAGGCGCGGGCATGGATGTGGTGTCAGGTGGCGAATATGCGCGCGCCAAAGCCGCAGGCGTTCCCGGGGATCGGATTGTATTTTCAGGCGTGGGGAAAACTGTCGACGAAATTCGCGCCGCGCTGACCGGGGGGATCCGCCAATTCAACGTTGAATCCGAACCTGAAATGCAGGCGATTTCCGATGTTGCGACGGCTTTGGGTGTTGTCGCCCCAATCACTATCCGCGTGAACCCAGATGTTGACGCAAAAACGCATGCCAAAATTGCGACGGGAAAATCCGAAAACAAATTTGGCATTCCGATTTCGCGTGCACGCGACGTATATGCGTTGGCCGCGTCTTTGCCGGGCCTAAAGGTCATCGGGATTGACGTCCACATCGGCAGCCAGTTGACACAACTGGAACCGTTTGAGCTGGCCTATTTCAAAGTGGCTGAGCTGGTTGAAACGCTGCGTGCAGATGGCCATGATATCACCCGTCTGGATTTGGGCGGTGGATTGGGTATTCCCTACACCCGTTCGAATGAAACGCCGCCCCTGCCATCCGATTATGGTGCGATGGTCAAACGTGTTTTGGGGCATTTGGGGTGTGAATTGGAAATCGAATTGGCGGTTCAAAATGCCGGCGATTTAATTGCGTTCCGGTCTGCAGGGGCCTATGGCGCTGTGATGTCGAGCGAATACAATTCCCGCCCATTGATCCCCGAAGTCATGGTGAATGGCGATCAATTCGCGGTGATCCGTGCGCGTCCGACCTATGAAGAGATGATCAATCGCGATATAGTGCCTGAGTGGTTATAAGCGATACAAAGGGGTGACATACTGAAACACTCTGACATCCGAGCAAATTTTCCGATGGCACAACGCGCCATTTGGACGACCTATATCGGGTTGTGGGTGCAATCTGTTATCCACGCGTTTTGGGGTCTCCTGTCACTTGTGATCTTGGTCATTGGTCTGCTGGTCCTTGGGGCCTTTGACCGCCTGTCGCTTGATGCGCTTTGGTTTACGGGTTTGGGCAGTCTTGCGATGTTGATTGCCTCGCTTGTCTGGGGTTGGGTGCAGTTTCGCAGGCCCACGCTGCAGCAGGCGATACATCTCATCGACGAAGGGCTGAGTGATCGTCCGTTTACGGCTATCCAAGATCCTGACTTTGCCAAAATACGACACACCGACGATCCCAGCGTTGCATTTCTTTGGGCGCGCCATCGTGACCAAATGCAGGCCAAAGTGGCCCGCGCGGTGCCCGTGCTTTTGCCCATCAATTTGATGCGGCGCGATCCGTTTGCGCTTCGCTATGTTGCGATCTTGGTCTTTGTGACGGGGGGGCTTTTCGGATCACTGGAACGCATGCGCGAGGTTGGCGCACCAATGGGTGCGGCGGGTGCGACGACCCTTGGACCCGCATGGGAAGCATGGATTACACCCCCTGCCTATACCAAACAAACGGCGCTATATCTGAACGATCTCACGGAACGCGACACGCTTGTCGTGATGAAGGACAGCGCCGTTCAAATTCGGCTCTACGGTCAAACAGGGGATCATTTGATCGAAGAAACTGTTTCGGCCCGAACCGACGCCCCCGCCGCATCCGCGATGGTGCAAGATTTCAAGGTGATGCGCCAAGGTGATTTGGTCATTGCCGGCGATCAAGGGGCCGCATGGTCGATCCAATTGCAAATGGATGACGCACCTGTTGTGCAGGTGTTTCAACCTTATGAGGCCGATTTTTTTGGCCAAAGCACATTGAACTATTCCGTGCGCGATGATTTTGGCGCGACAAAAATTTCGGGAACCATCGCGTTGGATTTGGGGTTGGTTGATCGCCGTTTCGGTTTGGCCGCTGACCCCGATTTTGACCGTGTTGCAGAGTTTGATCTGCCCCTGCCGCTGACGGGCAAGGCGGACGATTTCCAAGATCTTTGGATCGATGATCATTCCCAAAGCCCGATGGTGCATTTGCCGGTCGTTTTGACAATAACCGCGCGAGATGCGATAGATCAGGCGGGACAGGCATCGCTGCGCGACATCATGCTTCCGGGTCGTCGGTTTTTTGATCCTTTGGCGGCGGCATTGATCGAAGTGCGACGTGATCTTTTGTGGTCGCTGCAAAATAGCAAACGCGCCGCGCGAATGATCCGCGCGATCACCTATGATCCACAAGGGGCCTTTCGGTCCGACACGGATTATTTGCGGCTGCGCTATATCCTGCGGCAGATTGAGCAGTTTCAAGACAGTGATTTAATGGATGAAAAGCGCACAGAAATTGCGCAAGCCTTGTGGGATTTGGCCCTGTCGATCGAAGAGGGCGATGTGAACGACGCCCTCGATCGCATGCGC
>RGAJ01000184.1 GCA_009920225.1 Paracoccaceae bacterium | reverse complement strand
GGCACATGTTGATCTGCGGGCAACATCGACACGATCACATCACCTTTGCCAACCACGTCGGCGATTGCGGCGATGTCATAGGCACGGATATCAGATGTGACATCCCCCACGACAGATTGGGCCTTGGCAACTGTGCGGTTCCACACGGTCACGGGATGCCCCGCCGCGATCAGGCGACGCAATCCGGGAATTGCCGATAACCCCGTTCCACACCAATGAATAGTCATGTCACACCTCTTTTATATGGGTTGCAAAGACAGCTTGGGCCCGCGCCCAAACGCCGTCATTAATTTGATCCAATGTTCGCAAACTTGGCAACAGTTGCGCTGCGTAGTCTTGGGAACTTTCTAACGGCAAAAGCGACGGCAAGTTATCAATCGCCACAACATCCAAAATGGGATCTGTCGCAGCCCGAAAGGCCGGTGCGTCCCAAGATGTCGCCGCATCGTAAATTGGGATAGGGTTGTAATCACTGTCCGGATCACAGGCAATGTCACCAATTGCGGTTAGCGTTCGAGCTGCATCCAAGGCTGTCGCCGGCACGAAAACAGGCGTTCCCGGACGGGCGAGGATGCAGTTGAAAAACAGATTATGCTGCAAGATCTCGGGAAACGGGCCGCCGCTTGCGGTTTCGGCCATGTCCCATTTCGTCACCGTGATCCCCATGTGTTCACAAAGGTCGGATGCCCCCGTACCCACACGGCCCAGCGCACCGATCACGATGGCCGACGGGGTTGGCGCCCCTGTCGCGGCAAGCGATGCGTGCAGATCAGACAGCAACGCATCCTTGTTGGCATAAGACGACACTGCGCCGCATTGCTTGCCCGCCTGCTGCGCCATCCACGCCATCAACGTGACCGCAGCACCGGCAAAGCCAGCCCAATACCCGAACGCAGCAACGCGGCGACCCGTTTCATCCACCAGATATTCCAGATCATAAAGCGTGCCACCGCCCGCTTTGAACCGTTTCAATAGAGCTTTGCCCGAATGCTGCCCCTTGAACGCATGGCCGAACATGATGTGGCGATGTGGCAAGGGCGTGCCGTCGTCGGGCAATTCCTTTAACCCAAAAATAATCGCATCTGCGGGTGCGGTTGGCCATGAGTTTTCGGGCGCAATATCACAGCCCGTGGCGACGTAGTCGGCGATGGGAATGATGCGGCAATGGCTTTCTTCGACGGTGACGTGAATGCCCTTTGACATCAAATCGCGAACGCCGTCAGGGGTGATCCCTACGCGGTCTTCGTTCGCACGTTGTTCGGCCCGAACCCAAAGATGTGTCATGTTATTTCCCATTTTTTGAGCAGCTTGATCAGTAAAAAGTTCGCGCGTCAAGACGATCCGAGCGTTCCAAATGCGGGACCGCGTTGAATTGTTTGACGTGGAAACTGCCATCGATGTAATGCAACTGCGTCACGCCTGTGTTGACGCCTTCTATCAAGGTTTTCACCAAGGCTTCTCGGGATAAACCCAGCGCATGTGCAACCGCCATCGCAATAATTCCACCCGACGTGACTGCCACCACATTCGAACCGGCGTGCCGCATGACGTTCAACATCTCGCCGACACGCGTTTGGTAACTATCCCACGTCTCGGGTGGGTTTTTGATTTGACCCGATTCCCATGTGGCAAATGTTGTCTGAAAATGTTGGATGAACCCGATCCCATCTGGCGGGGTCAAATTGAATTGATCGGCCATGCAATCGACCAAATCGTAATACCGGATTTCATTAAGACGCTCATCCACCTGCGCGGTCTTGGGCAGTTTCAAATGGGCATATGTATCGATCTGCCGATCCAAGCTGCCGGTAAAGGCGGCATCATACTGCGCGTCGACATGGTGCAAGTGCTGCCCCAACCATTGGGCTTGTTGAATGCCCAAGTCGGACAAACGATCGTAATCTTCCTCGGTTGTGGCGGAAGAATTGGCTTGGCCGTGACGGATTAGTGTGATGATTGACATATGACCTCGGGGTTTTTGGGCACAGTTTCAAATCTTGCCCCTAATGGCAAGGCCATCGAACCCAACGTCACGCGGTTCATCAATACCCTGCGGAGCGATCAACCAAAAACAACAGGGGTTCACCGTTTTCACAACGACGGATATTTCTGGCAATCACCTGAGAGGCCGTGTCTGGCCGCGTCTCGGATGCCTTGTGCGGCACCACAGTGATGGACGGATGGGCCCAAAACGGGTGATCGACAGGCAAAGGTTCCACACGAAACACATCCAGTGTCGCATGGGCGATCTGACCGCTGTTCACAGCCGCCAAAAGATCATCATCATTGATCAACATCCCACGTCCGGGATTGATAACAAAGGCACCATGCGCAAGCTGCGCCATCGCATCTGCATCCAGAATATTTTCCGTATCGGGTGTGTTGGGTAACAACAACACAACGATTTGCGCGTCTTTCAAGGCGGGTTTTAATCCCTCTGCCCCATGATAGCATGTGATACCGTCAATTGACTTGGCCGATTTCGACCAACCGCGAACGGGGAACCCCAGTTGGGCCAATGCCTGCCCACAGGCAGCCCCCAATTGACCCAAGCCCAAAACGGTCACGGGCCGATCCTTGGCCAAGGGCGGCACGTGCGTGCGCCAAACACCGTCTTGGCCGTGGATATGGGTATCCATGCCCAAATGGTGCCGCAATGCATGTCCTGTCACCCATTCGACCATGCCTTGGGTCAAGCCCTCATCCACCATACGCGCAAGAGGTTGCGTGAGTGTCGGGTTAAACACCACGCTTTCCACACCAGCCCACAGGTTCAACACCGCCTTGCATTGGGTGTAGGGCGTAAAATCTTGGACCGATGAATTTGGCGCATAGACGATATAATCCACGACTGCGGGGTCATGATCGGTCGCGAGATTGGCAGAGATCCCTTCTTGCGCAAAGGCTGTGCGCAGCGGGATTTCATACTGTTCAAAGCGTTCTGATAGCGCCGCGAATAAAACATTGATCATAGCTTAGATGCGCCTCTTGGTCTGTGGACATGTGCCGACTGTATCAGGCCAAACGCCCCGAGCAAGACCAACATCGCCGATCCGCCATAGCTGACCAAGGGCAGCGGCACGCCGACGACAGGTGCCATGCCCATCACCATCGACATATTCACGGCAAAAAACAAAAAGAACGTCATCGTAATCCCAATCGTCAACAATGACGAATATCGGTCCCTGTGCCGCAGCGCAGACGTGATACAAAACACAATAATCAAAAGGTAAATCGCCAAAAGCGAAATACCACCAATGAAGCCAAATTCTTCGGCCAAGGTCGTAAAAATGAAATCTGTGTGTTTTTCCGGTAAAAAGTTTAATCGCGATTGTGTGCCTTGCATGAACCCGCGGCCAGTCCATCCGCCCGACCCAAGCGCGATCTTGGATTGGGTGATGTGGTATCCCGCGCCCAATGGATCGCTTGCCGGATCCAGAAACGTATCGATGCGTCGGAACTGATAATCTTTGATCAACTGCCATTCGGTGCCTCGGCTTTGAAACACGGCGAATACGGCCCCGACCCCCGCGACAATAACTGTTCCGAAATAGGCCCAATGGACACCTGCAACAAACATGACAACCCCGCCGGCAGCCAACAACAACAGCGATGTCCCCAAGTCAGGCTGTTGCAAGACCATACCCACAGGGATCAGAATAAGCGCGACGGGAACAAACACCCAAAACGGTTGTGATGTCCGTTCAACCGGAAGCCAATCGTAATAGGCCGCCAAAATCATGACTGTGGTGATTTTGGCAACCTCAGACGGCTGCAGACGTATGAACCCCAGATCAATCCAACGCTGCGCACCCATCCCTGTTGCGCCAAAGAATTCCACAATCGCCAAAAGCCCAAGCGCACCCAGATAGGCCACGACCGAAATATTGCGCCAAAACCATATTGGCACCATGGCGACCACGAACATTAAAATCATTCCGACGATAAAGCGTTTGATTTGTGGATCAGCCCACGGGTTCAGCGATCCACCCGCAACCGAATAGAGCATCACAAAACCAACCGAAGCCGCCGCAATTAGCAACAGGATCAATCCCCAATGCAGATATAAAACCTTGCGAAACCCTGTGGGGACGGTTTTAACGCGATACTCAAGATAACTCATGCGCGTTCCCTTTTAATCGCATTGAGGTCTGGCATCAGGTCGCGAATGTCGGCTTGTTGTTTGGCGATCTTGTCTCGGTCTTTGTTTGGATAGGCGCTGAGGGGCGGTTCGCCTTGATACAACGCCTGTAGGGTCACATCACGTGCAATCGGGGCTGCGGCGGCGGATCCACCACCCCCATGCTCGACCACCGTAGCCACGGCAATCCTTGGATTATCAAGCGGGGCAAAGTTGACAAACAACGCATGATCACGTCGGTTCCATGGCAAATCGGCGTTTGATCGCACGCCTTGTTCACGCTCTGCTACCGAAATATTGCGGACCTGACTGGTGCCCGTTTTTCCCGCCATGCGAAATGCTTCTTCGATGATGCGCGATCCATATGCTGTGCCACGTCTATCATTGCTGACGCTGAACATCGCGCGCCGAACAAACCGCAAGTTGTTTTCATTAATGGCCAGTTTCTCGCGTGGTTCAGCGGCCGTCTGTTCCACCCCGTCAATGGATTTCACCAATCGCGGCGAAATATTCAGACCACTCGCCAAACGCGCGGTCATCACAGCCAGTTGCAAGGGCGACGATGATACAAACCCCTGTCCAATGGATACGTTGACGGTGTCGCCGATCACCCAATCCGCACCCCGATT
>RGAJ01000183.1 GCA_009920225.1 Paracoccaceae bacterium | reverse complement strand
CTTTCAGGGGGCACATCGATCACGATATCGCCCTGTACCGTCGCCTGACACCCTAATCGACGCCCTGCCTTGAGGCCGCGTTTGTCTTGGTATCGTTGTTCAACCGCATTCCACTCGGACAAGGCGCCATCGGCAACCGTCACCCCATGTTTTGGAAATTCACCATAGGATGGCGTGATCTGGCATTTTGAACAAATGCCGCGCCCCCCACAGACCGAATCCAAATCCACACCCAATTGCCGCGCTGCGGTCAAAACGGGTGTGCCAACGGGAAAACGACCCCGTTTCCCAGAAGGGGTAAAAACGACCAAAGGATCTTGTGTCATTGACGATTCCTGTCACTGCGTTGATATCAAGCGCCACCATACGGAAAATTCTCGCCGGCAAAAGCCGTAACCCGTCACAAAATCGCGATTTGGCGGCATTTTGACAGATACATTCACATACGCGCGACAGTTTGTTCAAAATTCGCGGGGTGGTCAGAATATTACGGGGACAATTGAGATAAAATTTACCTAAAACCTATCATATTCCTGCCATATTCTGCGTTTACCCACATATCAGAGTGTGAAAGGTATTTAGTATGGAAATGGCATTGCTGGGAAACATGGCGCTATTTTTTGGTGGGCTTTGCCGTTGAAATGGGCTGGCTTGCGTTTGGTGGCGATGGATCGGGTGCCAATGACGCGAACGCGGATACCACGGATACCGACACACTTGATCCTGACGTGGCGATGCCGCCTGTGTCACAAGAAAACGCGCCTGAGGCGTCGTTTGATCAATCCCTTTTTGCGACGATGGCCAATGGCACCGATCTGCCCGAGGAAATCGCAGCACGGCCAACCGATGGGGCGGTTGCCCTGGTTGGCTATGACGGCAACGACAATGTCTTGGGCGGCGATTTGAACGACTGGCTTGAAGGGGATGGCGGCAACGATATCCTGTTGGGCAACGGCGGTGACGATGTGCTCTGGGGCGGAACAGGTGACGACGATCTGTATGGCCTAAATGGCAATGATACACTGCACGGTGGGGCGGGGCATGATCTGCTTGAGGGGAATGTTGGAGAGGATTACCTCTCTGGCTCTGACGGCGACGATACACTGGCCGGTGGCGGCGGATTGGACACCTTGATCGGGGGCGCGGGCAATGACGTGTTGATGTCTGATCGCGCTGATGCCCAAGCTGATTACACCCGCGGAATGGGTGACAAGCTTGATGGGCAAGACGGCGATGATCGTCTGATTTTTACGAACGGCGACGTCGTATTGGGCGGGGTTGGACAAGACCTGATGCAATTTATGGTGCAAAATGGTGTTGAAAACATCGCGCGCCTTGATGATTTTTCACCGAGCGACGATACGCTTCAGATCATTTATGATCCCGTCTATGACGATGCAGGACAAGAAATTGTGCCCACATTGTCATTTGTGATTGCCGCCGATCAGAATGCAACCTTGGTCTATATGAATGACATCCCGATTGCAGGGTTGTCCGGTACCGTTGCAAATACTAGCACGATCGAATTGGTGCCGCAATCAAGCGATTTTTATGATGATATCGGGCGCTAAACCAATTATTCGTCGATAAAGCGTACTTTGCCGATATAGCCCAGATTGCGATTGCGTTGGGCAAAATCGATCCCATAGCCCACCACAAATTCATCGGGGATTGCAAAGCCGATCCAATCCGCTTTGATCGGAACTTCGCGGCGTGAGGGTTTATCCAAAAGCGCGATGGTTTTCATGCGGGCGGGATTACGAGATTCCAGCAAATGGATGACATGGGACAGGGTAAAGCCCGTGTCGACGATATCTTCGACCACCAAAACATCCCTGCCCTCAATCGCGCCGCGCAGGTCTTTGAGAATGCGAACTTCGCGTGATGATTCCATTCCATCGCCATAGGACGACGCTTCTAGAAAATCGACCTCAACGGGTAAATCCAATTCCCGTACCAGATCCGCAATAAAGACAAATGATCCCCGCAACAGACCAACAACCACAAGTTTGTTCGTGTCTTTAAATTCATCATGAATTTCGCGGCTGAGCTGTTCGATTCGGGCAGCAATCGCCTTGGCAGAGATCATTTCGTCGATGACGTATGGACGCTTTGTCATGTCTTCCTCTTGATTTTTGGGGCAATACCGCCCTAATCACGGGGCAGTGTTACGCGAAAAGAGGTCCCATGCCAACACATTCTGAAACCCGTCCGATGCCATATAGCGCGCAGCAAATGTACGATTTGGTCGCAGACGTTGCGTCCTATCCAAAATTTTTGCCATGGTGTGCCGCAGCACGGATTAGATCGGTCACCCCCGAGGGTGCATCCCAGGTGATGGACGCGGATTTGGTGATTTCGTTCAAGGTGTTTCGCGAACGCTTTGGCAGCCGCGTGGTCTTGTGGCCCGAGGATAAAAAGCTGGATACACAGTATTTGGATGGACCGTTCAAATATATGAAATCCAGTTGGTCGTTTGCTGATACAGATGACGGGTGTGACGTGTCGTTTTTTGTTGATTTCGAATTTAAAAACGTGGTCTTGCAGGGCATCATTGGCGTGGTCTTTAACGAGGCGATGCAGCGCATTGTAAAGGCGTTTGAAAAACGGGCGCAAGATTTGTATGGATAGGGATTTGGGGGCTTTGCCCCCTTGGCCCCACATGCGTGGGACCAATTCCCCCAGAGTATTTTTGCAAAGATGAAAGGTTAAGCCAGATCTTGCAGAGCCTGTGCGACCGCGCCCACAGGAGGGCAGGATTTGCGGGTATCCAAGCTGACGTGAAGCAAGAATTGTTCGCAGCTTGCCAAATGTTCCCCATCTGAAGTGCGCATCATTTCATGGGCCAGTTTTACCTTTTTCCAGATGCGATGTAACCGGCATCTGCACCAATCGCCAACATAAAGGCATCGGCGGCATCGCTGAAGACTTGGCCATAGCGGCTTTCGTTCATGTGGCCATTGTAATCGGTCCAATCGACCGGAACGATGCGGTCAATGGTTTTCATGTGCTTGTCTTTGGAGGGAACTGATTTCATCTCTGCTTCATGCGCATTGATCAATGCGCCTGCGGCACTGCCTTGTTGTTTCAGCGCGCGCATCATGGCGATCAGGTTATTGTCACGCAGGCGTTCCAATTCACGAATGGACTTATGTCCCGATTGCGCATCTGATTGATCTGCGATTTGTTTGACCAATTCATCGGTTAATTCTGGTACGTCCATCAGTTTGGTCCATGGCCATTCGAGACAGGGACCAAATTGCGCGATGAAATGGGCCATGCCCGCTTCGCCGCCTGCGATACGGTAGGTTTCAAACAGACCCATCTGCGCCCAACGCAGGCCAAACCCGTAACGGATCGCGTTATCGATTTCTTCGGTCGTGGCGATCCCGTCCTTGATCAGCCACAAACCTTCGCGCCATACGGCCTCAAGAAAGCGGTCAGCGATATGGGCGTCGATTTCTTTGCGCACATGTAGAGGATATAGACCAACAGAGGATAGAATTGATTTGGCGCGATCCAAATGATCTATCCCTGTTTTCGGGCTTGGAACAACTTCGATCAGGGGCAAAAGGTAGACCGGATTGAACGGATGCGTCACCATGATTTGTTCGGGGTGATCGGATTTTTCCTGTAATTCTGAGGGCTTAAAGCCCGAAGTGGATGAACCGATGATGGCATCGCGGCGACAGTGTTGTTGGATGTCCACCAAAACGCGATGTTTGATATCCAAGCGCTCAGGCACGCTTTCCTGGATCCAATCCGCTGTTGCGACCGCCTCTTGGACCGTGTCGCAAAATGTTAATGTGCCTTCGTCAGGCAAAGCCACATCATAAAGCATCGGCAACGCGTGGCGCGCATTTACCAATACCGCATCGATTTTTCGCTGCGCTTCGGGATCGGGATCATAGACGTTGACGTCCCACCCGTTCAATAGGAACCGTGCCAACCAGCCGCCGCCGATGACACCACCGCCAATAATTGCAATTGTTTTCATTTTCTTAATCCACACAAAGGGTCGCGATGACCCCGTTTTCGTAAACGTCGTGACAGCCATAAAAAGGGGCTTGGGGTGAACAGATTTGGCCATCGGCCAAACACACACCTTCGCAGTCGCTTGAGGCTTGGCAGGTTTTGCCCGCATCTGCTGCATCGGTGATGCACACGACCTGCCCATGCCCGCCTATGGTGACGGTTCCGGTACAGTTTTCTGCAACCGGATCCAAAACTTTCGGGCTTTCTTCTGCATCGGGATTGCAGGCAGATAAAAGCATCGCAACCATGTAAACAATAAAGAAACGCATTACACCGGTGCTCTTTTCGTGAGGCCCAAGTTTTCACGCACCTCTGCTGGTCCGATAACACGGGCGCCAAGGTTTTCGATAATCACGCGGGCCCGTTCGACCAATTGCGCATTGGTCGCCAAGACGCCTTTGTCCAGCCAAAGATTGTCTTCCAATCCGACGCGCACATTTCCCCCCGCCAACACAGAGGCGGCCACATACGGCATTTGGTTGCGCCCAAGGGAAAAGGCGCTAAATGTCCAATCAGACGGCACATTGTTGACCATGGCCATGAATGTGTTCAAATCATCCGGCGCGCCCCATGGAACGCCCATACACAGCTGCACCAAGGCGGGGCTGTCAAGAACGCCATCCTTTACCAGCTGTTTGGCGTACCACAGATGTCCTGTGTCAAAGGCTTCTATTTCGGGTTTAACGCCCAATTCTGTCATCATGCGCCCCATCGCCTGAAGCATGCCGGGGGTATTGGTC
>RGAJ01000182.1 GCA_009920225.1 Paracoccaceae bacterium | reverse complement strand
GGGTTCACATGGAATTGGTTTTTTGGCGATACGCGCCCAATGATTGGTGCCTTTTATGAACGCTCCATTGTGCGTGCGATTGGAACATCTGCGTGGGTGGCGCTGTGTGTGTCATTGGCGTCTGTTGCCGTTGGGACGATAAATGCCTTTTTGTTCAATCGCTATCAGTTCCGCGGCAAGGGCGTTTTATATGTGTTTATGCTGCTGCCACTGGTTATTCCGGGCATCGTTTTGGGCATATCCATCTTGGTGTTTTCCTCGACGGTCGCAAATGGTCTGTGGGACATCGCAAAGATTGACCTAGAGGTTCTGCGCCCGGGATTGGTTTTGGTGATTTTGGGGCAGTTTTCATTCATCGCGACAATTTCCACATTGGTGATTTCTGCACGTTTGCAGAAATTTGATCGCAGTTTGGAAGAGGCGGCCTTAAACCTTGGGGCCGCGCCATTGACTGCCATCAGAACCGTGACAATTCCGTTTTTGATGCCCGCATTGGTTGGTGCAATGGTTGTGGCATTTCTCATGAGCTTTGAGAATTTCAACACAACTTTGATGCTTGTGGGGTCTGACGCGCCGTTGACGATTGCGATGTTTGATCGCTTGAAAGAAGGCTCGACACCGCTTTTGAATGCGGTGTCGTTGTTGCTGACTGTCGGATCCTCTGCGCTTGCCCTGATGGTCATTCTGGTGCAGCGCAAAAAGTAGCCCGTTTTTCGGCTGCCCCGCCCTGTATCGGGCGGGGTCGCGTTTTATGCGTTGTCTTTGACCACCTGTGCCAAATCCACGCCGTTTAATTCGGCGATATGATCCGACAGCATCGGCACGTAATGATCACCCTTGCCCACGGCTTCGGCTTGGGCATATGTGTTGCGCATCGCGGCCCCCATTGGGTTCGCCATTCCCGCAGCGGTGGCCATGTTCGCCACGTAACGAACATCTTTTGATGCATTGGCGATGGTGAATTTATGCGCATCGCGATCGCGCCCGACGGTGTATTTCATAAAGGTATCAAAGAACCCATTGGACAGACGGCTGGATCCGATGACTTTGTTAATCTTTTGCGGCGCAATTCCGACCTTGGCTCCCAATGTCACCGCCTCACTATACAGACAGGAATACCCCATCGCGATGAAATTCATGATCAGCTTCATCTTATGCGCCGATCCAACAGGGCCAATATGGTTGATATTGCCCGCCCAACATTCGATGACAGGCAAGATGGTTGCGAACGTGTCGGGGTCTGTGCCGACCATCGCGTCCAATGTGCCTTCTTCGGCCTCTTTTGGTGTGCGGCCCAAGGGTGCATCAACCAATGTCATTCCGGCTGCTGCCATCTCGGCGGCCAAGGCCTCGGTCGATGTGGGGTCTGCGGTGGTTGCGTCAATGACGATCAAGCCCGCTTTGCCATTCGCGATGATCCCGTCCGGGCCTCTGATGATCGCTTCGACCTGTGGGGAATTGGACAGGCAAATATGAATGATATCGCAGTCGCGCGCCATCTGGGCGACAGAGGTCGCTTCAACCGCGCCCATCCCGACAAGGCTGTCCACGGGCGTGCGATTGCGATTGCCCTTGACCATCAAGGGATATCCGTTTTGCAAAATGTTTTTGGCCATCCCATGGCCCATGTATCCCACGCCGATAAAGCCGATCTGAGGTTTTTTTGACATGTTGTGTCCTTTCTATAAGCAGGCAGTGATGCCGCCATCTACAAATAATGTGTGACCATTGACGAAACTTGACGCGGGCGATGAGAGGAAGACAGCCGCGCCGACCAATTCTTCGATTTTGCCCCAACGTCCTGCGGGGGTGCGTTTTTCCAACCACGCGCTGAATTCGGGATCGGCCACCAAGGCCGCGTTTAACGGTGTGTCAAAATATCCAGGCGCAATTGCATTGCAGTTTATCCCGTGTTTGGCCCAATCGGTCGCCATGCCTTTGGTCAAATTGGCAACTGCGCCCTTTGATGCGGTATAGGGCGCAATACCGGGGCGGGCCATTGCGGTTTGAACGCTGGCGATGTTGATGATACGTCCTGCGCCCCGCGCAATCATATGACGCGCCACGGCTTGGCCGACGTGAAAGACGGAATGCACATTGGTGCGCATCAATCGATCAAAGGCGTCGATTGGGAAATCTTCGAGCGGTGTGCGATGCTGTATGCCAGCATTATTGATCAAGATCGTGATCGCGCCATGGGTGGCCTCATACCCGTCAACTGCAGACTTGACGCTTTGGGCGTCGGTGACGTCAAAGGGCAGGGTGTCCACCTGAATGCCCTCGTCGCGCAAGGTCGCCGCCGCAGCGTCAAGCGTCTCAAGGTTGCGCGCGTTCAAAACCACGCGCGCGCCCGCTTGACCCAATCCCCGCGCAAGGGCAAAGCCTATTCCCATCGACGACCCTGTGATCAGCGCCGTCTGCCCCGTCAGATCAAATAAATTCATTTCCCCTCCAGTCGGTTTGCCCGACATCATGACTTGCATAAATGGTATACCATTTCTATCGTTAATCAAGGCGGAATCAATATCGCCATCACCATCAGGGAGATTTGGATGAACGCGATCTTTGCCCATGGGCCAAAAGACATCCGTTTACAGAGCTGCGACAGCGATGACATGGGTGCAGGACAGGTGCGCGTGCGGATGATCCGCGGCGGCATTTGTGGGTCGGATCTGCATTATTTTAACCATGGCGGCTTTGGGGATGTGCGGTTGCGCGAACCCATGATCCTAGGCCATGAGGTTGCAGGGGAGGTGATCGAGATTGCGACTGGCGTAAACGGGTTTGAGCTTGGCGATCTGGTGGCCATTTCCCCGTCACGCCCCTGCGGTGACTGTGGCTATTGTTTGGCGGGATTGCCAAACCACTGTTTGAATATGCGCTTTTACGGCTCTGCGATGCCTTTTCCACATATCCAAGGCGCGTTTCGTTCCGAACTGGTGATTGATGCGACCCAAGCCGTGGTTGCCAACGGGTTGGACGCGGAACAGGCGGCAATGGCGGAACCTTTGGCTGTGTGCTTGCATGCGGTATCGCGTGCAGGCCCGTTGGTGGGTAAAACCGTTCTGATCACGGGCTGTGGTCCGATTGGTGTTTTGTGCATCTTGGCGGCGCGGCGCGCAGGTGCGGCGCGGATCATTGCGGTGGATATCACGGATCGCGCGCTGGGCTATGCGCACACGGCGGGTGCAGATGCAATCGTCAATTCTTTGAATGATCCCGGTGCCTTGTCAGATCTTTCTCATCAAAAGGGCCAAGTGGACGTTCTGATGGAATGTTCGGGGGCCGAACCCGCGTTACGTGCGGGCATTGCGGCCTTGCGTCCGCGCGGAGTGATCGTGCAATTGGGTTTGGGCGGCGCAATGAGCCTGCCGATGATGCAAATCACCGCCAAGGAATTAGAGCTGCGTGGGTCGTTTCGTTTTCATACCGAATTTGCGCATGCGGTCGATTATATGCGCAAAGGGCTGATTGATGTGCGTCCACTGGTGACCCATCGCTTTGCCCTGTCTGATTTTCAAACGGCCTTTGAAACCGCATCCGACAAAAGCCAATCTATGAAAGTCCAGATCGAGTTTTGACATGCTGACCTTTGCCGCTGCCGTTTTCTTGTTAATTGTCACCCCGGGACCGGGTGTTTTGACGACCGCGGGCGTTGGAGCGGCCTATGGGTATCCTATCGGGTTTCGCTATGTTCTGGGTCTGTTTTTGGGGACGAATTTGGTGGGCCTTGCGGTGATCACAGGGTTTGCGGCCTTTGTCCTCACACTCCCCTATGTGCGTTTGGTGCTGACAATTCTGTCTTTTGGGTATCTTATGTATCTTGCGGCCAAGATCGCCTTTGCCGGTTCAAACCTTGCCTTTATCAAGGCGACGCGTGAACCGAATGTGGCAACGGGTGTTATGCTGCAAATCATCAATCCAAAGGCTTATGCAGTGAACACCGCGCTTTATACTGGGTTTGCGTTTTATCCCGATAATTGGATGATCGAAGTCGGCACCAAGATTGTCATTTCAAACTTGATTTGGATCCCAATTCACATCGCGTGGCTGTGGGCGGGCGTGTCCTTGACCAAATTGTCGCTTAGCGCGGGAAAACAACGGATGATTAATTATGCAATGGCGGCGGCTTTGGTCGGGGTGGTGGTTTTGGCCATCATCGCCGCGCAATGACACCGCATATGAAAGAGGAGAGCGATATGTTACCACATTCAAACCATGCTCCACAGGGGCTCTGGCTCGGTCGGGTGGAACGACGTGGCATTGGGCCATCTATCGTGACGCTGCGGGGAAACGATCTGATTGACATCACATCAAACGAGACCCCGACCATGGCGTCGCTGTTGGATCGCCCTGATGTCATCAACTATGTCCGCACTGCGACGGGTCCGGTGATTGCGCAGCTGGACGAATTGGGCGGGGATGTCACCTTGCTTTCCCCGGCAGATGTCCAAGCGATCAAAGCCTCTGGCGTGACGTTTGCCCAATCCATGGTCGAACGCGTGATCGAGGAACGTGCCGCGGGGGATGCAGATTTGGCGCAAGAGATCCGCAATCGCGTCACCGCTGTGATCGGTGACAGCCTCAGCGGCATCGAACCTGGTTCTGCGAAAGCCATGCATGTCAAAGAGGTGCTTCAGCGCGAAGGCATGTGGTCGCAATACCTTGAGGTGGGGATCGGACCCGATGCCGAGGTCTTTACCAAATGCCAGCCCATGGCCTCGGTCGGTTGGGGTGCGGATGTGGGCATTCATCCGATGTCGACATGGAACAATCCTGAACCTGAAATTGT
>RGAJ01000181.1 GCA_009920225.1 Paracoccaceae bacterium | reverse complement strand
AGCCAAGCCTTGGACGGATCGGTTCCTGCCGAACTCAGTACCGCGGCAGAAAATGGGGTCGCCACCATTTCCGACCTCTCAAACAGTTTTGGCACCGCCGCACGCGATGCCTTGGCGACCGCACGATCCGAAATGGACCAAGGCCAAGGATTGGCAAAACTTGGGAATTTCCTGAAATCGCAATTCAACGCCCGCTCCGTGACACCAAAAGACGGCGATGATCCAGACGCAATTCTATCACGTGCCGAAGCCGCGGTACGTCAAGGCAAACTATCGGAGGCCTTGGCAGAAATTTCAAAGCTGAGCACAGACGCGCAGGCACAAATGTCCGAATGGATGGATGCCGCAAAAACACGCGTCGCGGCGTCGGATGCCGTGAACAGCTTGTTAAATGAGCTAGGACAGTAAGAGGACCTTATAATGCTTAATTCTCTATTCAAGATTTTACTGTTCTTGGTCATTGTTGCCGGCCTTGCCATGGGGGCCACCTATTTGATGGACGCGCAAAATCGCGTTCTGGGCAATGTTATGATAACCCTTGCAGGGGTTGAATATACCTTTAGCCCGATCCAAGCGGTGATGGCATTGATTGCGTTGACGGTCGTGATTTGGCTGGTTCTCAAGGTACTGGCGTTGTTGGTTGCGATCTTAAAGTTCATCAACGGTGATGAAACCGCGATGTCGCGTTACTTTTTCCGCAATCGCGAACGCAAAGGATACCAAGCGCTGTCAGAGGGCATGTTGGCCATCGCATCAGGCGATGCCGCAGCCGCAATGAGCAAAGCAAGAAAAGCCGAAAGCTATTTGCAAAAGCCCGCTTTGACAAATCTATTGGCAGCGCAGGCTGCCGAAATGGCCGGAGACAAGGCAAAAGCGGAACAAGTGTACAAATCGCTGTTGCAGGACCCTGAAACCAAATTTGTTGGGGTGCGTGGGTTGTTGAAACAACGACTTGCAGATGGCAATACCGAGGTTGCATTGAAACTTGCGGAAAAAGCGTATGACCTCAAACCACGCCACACCGAAACCCAAGACGTGTTGTTGCAATTACAAGCGCAAAGCGCCGATTGGTCGGGTGCGCGGAAAACATTGGCAGCAAAGTTAAAAAATGGCACTTTACCACGCGATTTGCACAAACGACGTGACGCGGTTTTGGCACTGTCGCAAGCCAAGGATGTGATTGCCGAGGGCAACAGTATTGACGCACGAGAGGCCGCGATTGAGGCGAATAAATTGTCACCCGATTTGGTTCCCGCGGCCTGCATGGCAGCACGTGGATATATAGCGGATGGGAAACCAAAATTGGCGACACGCGTGATCAAAAAGGCATGGGCGTCGCAACCGCATCCCGATCTTGCGGCTGCGTTTTCCGAGATCGAGCCGAATGAAACGCCGGCCGCGCGGTTGAAACGTTTCACCGCTTTGGCGAAAGCAAATGAAAGCCATCTTGAAACGCGTTTGATGATGGCAGAACTTAATCTGGCGGCCGAAGATTTCCCTGGTGCACGCCGTGCCTTGGGTGATGCGGTTGAAAAGGATCCCGATGCACGGGTTCTGACCATCATGGCCGCGATTGAGCGTGGTGAAGGCAGCGACGATACAGTAGTGCGCGGATGGCTGGCCAAGACATTGACAGCCCGTCGCGGACCAAGTTGGGTTTGTGACAAATGTAACACCGTCCATGATGATTGGGCGCCGATCTGCGACAGCTGCGATGCGTTTGATACTTTGTCTTGGCGCGTGCCGCCCAGCGCATCGGTCGCCACGACCACTGGGTTGGAAATGTTACCATTGTTGATGGGGACACCCGCATCTGCGCCAGAGCAGATGGACATTGTACCGAGCATCATCGAGGATGCAGATGTCATCGCAGATGGGTCGCAGGACAAGACATAATGTCAGATTGCTGCGCAATCTGACCAAGGTGGGGGCGTTGCCCCCACACCCCAAGAGTATTTTTTCAAAAGTGAAATAGGGGTCAGATCTTATAGCTTCTGTGAGGCTTGTAGAACGAGGTCATCAAGGTCTTTGCCATCTGATTTGACATAGGCAAGCAATTGTTCGCGCATCCGCGGATCCCAAAAATCACGAAGATGTGCCGCGACTTTTTCAATTTGATCGCTGCCCGGTTGGGTTTTGAAGAATGTCGCAATCTGATTTGCAGAACGAACCATTTTTTCAGGTGACATTAGCGGTGTCCTTTCAAGCGGAACGGATGAGTATAACAATCGAATTCACCATCATGCGCCCGTGCGCATAGGGTGATGTTGGCGGTATGTGCCAATTCAAGGGCATGAGACGTTGGCGCAGACACTGCGACAATCATCGGCGCCCCGATCATCGCGGTTTTTTGCACCATTTCGACGGAAACGCGGGAGGTCAAGACAATCGCCCCTGACGCAGCAGGGTTGGCCGCGCAAGCGAGTGTGCCAATCACTTTGTCCAACGCATTGTGGCGACCCACGTCTTCGCGGGCGACGATGATTTGGCCGGTTTCATCCATGAAACCCGCCGCATGAACGGCATGGGTTTTGTCATGCAACGGTTGGAGATCGCGCAAGCGGTCGGTCGCCATACCGATATGCACTGGATCGAAATCACCCTGTGTTGTCGGAACAACGGGAAGGGGGCGCACAGCTTGATCCAAGCTGTCGATCCCGCAGAGCCCGCATCCCACAGGGCCTGCCATCGCGCGACGGCGGGCCAAAAAGGGACGCGCGGTGTCTTCGGCCAGCCAAAACTGAGCCTCGATCCCGGTGGCGTGTTCGATGAACTCAAGGCTTTGGATTTGATCGAGCGCGGTGATGATCCCTTCGGTGAGGGCAAAGCCGATGGCGAAATCACGCAAATCTGTTGGGCTGCACATCATGACCGCATGCGTTGTGCCATTGATCGAGATCGCGACCGCCGTTTCTATCGCCACATCGCGATCCACCTGTGATGACGACGTGCCATCACAGTGGAGTGCTGTATGCGATTGATAGGCGGACATGACCATTATTCAGCGGCGGGCAGGATACGGCGCGCACGCTCTGCTTGGGCGTTGTATTCCTCTTGCCAATCAGATGGGCCGTTTGAAGGGCTGACTTGAACGGCTGTGACCTTGTATTCCGGACAGTTTGTTGCCCAGTCTGAATAATCGGTCGTGATCACATTGGCCTGTGTATCAGGATGGTGGAAAGTTGTGTAAACCACACCGGGTGACACGCGATCGGTGATTTTTGCCCGCAGCGTGGTTTCGCCAGAGCGCGATGCCAATTTAATGAAATCACCGTCTTTGACACCGCGATTTTCCGCGTCATGAGGGTGAATTTCCAACACATCCTGATCATGCCACACCACGTTTTCGGTCCGTCGTGTTTGCGCACCCACGTTATATTGTGACAAAATCCGCCCCGTTGTCAGCAGCAATGGGAACCGCGGCCCTGTGCGTTCATCGGTGGCCACATATTCCGTGACGATAAAGCGCCCCTTGCCACGGACAAACCCGTCAACGTGCATCAACGGTGTGCCGTCGGGGTTTGCATCATTGCAGGGCCATTGAACGGAACCACGTTCTTCCAACAACTCATAGGTCACATTGGCGAAGGACGGTGTTGTTGCCGCGATTTCCGCCATGATTTCGCTTGGATGGGTATAGGACCATCCCGCCCCCATCGCATTGGCAAGAAGTTGCGTGACTTCCCAATCTGCATAGCCATTGCGCGGTTCCATCACGCGACGCACGCGGTTTATGCGGCGCTCGGCATTGGTGAATGTGCCGTCTTTTTCCAAGAACGTCGATCCGGGCAAGAAGACATGGGCATAATTCGCAGTTTCGTTCAGGAACAGATCATGCACGATGACACATTCCATAGCGGCCAAACCTGCCGCCACGTGTTTGGTGTCGGGATCAGATTGCAAGATGTCCTCGCCTTGGCAGTAGAGCGCCTTGAAGGTACCTTCGACGGCCGCATCCAACATGTTTGGAATACGCAGACCTGGTTCTGGATCAATCTCAACGCCCCACGCTTGTTCAAAGATTGCCCGTACTTCGGGCAATTTGACATGGCGATAGCCGGGCAATTCGTGCGGGAAAGATCCCATATCACAGGACCCTTGCACGTTGTTTTGACCACGTAGCGGGTTCACACCCACACCTTTGCGGCCGATGTTGCCCGTCAGCATGGCAAGGTTTGCAATGCCCATGACGGTTGTTGATCCTTGGCTGTGTTCCGTAACGCCCAAACCGTAATAGATCGCGCCGTTGCCGCCTGTTGCAAACAGACGCGCCGCTGCGCGCAATTCTGCGGCGGGGATGCCTGTCACGGCTTCGGTGGCCTCAGGGCTATGGCGATCTTGGGATATGAATTCGGCATATTCTTGGAATTCTTCCCAATCACAGCGGGATTGGATGAAGTCTTGGTTCATCAGGCCTTCGGTCACAATCGTATGGGCAATCGCGGTGACGGTTGCCACGTTGGTACCTGGACGCAGTTGCAGGTGATGCGACGCGGCAATATGCGCAGACTTCACCAGATCAATGCGGCGCGGATCGATAACGATCAATTTTGCACCCTGACGCAGGCGTTTTTTCAAACGCGATGCAAACACGGGGTGGCCATCGGTTGGGTTCGCACCGATCACGATCACAACGTCTGTATGTTCGACGCTGTCAAAGTCTTGTGTCCCTGCAGATGTCCCAAACGTTTGGCCCAACCCATAACCTGTTGGCGAATGGCACACGCGCGCGCATGTATCTGTGTTATTGTTCCCAAAAACAGCGCGGGTCAATTTTTGCACCAAATAGGTTTCTTCGTTTGTGCAACGGCTTGACGTG
>RGAJ01000019.1 GCA_009920225.1 Paracoccaceae bacterium | reverse complement strand
TGGGTATCATTTTGGCACTTTTTCTGGTGTCATTTGTTCTGTCACGGCTGATGGGATCCCATGTGCATGTTTGGATGCGCACGCGCGATGGATGGCCCAAATGGCGCATGCGGTTGGCATTGACGTTGCATAAACGTCTCACGCTGATCCTGTTTGTGATTTTCAGCTGGATCTGCGTTTACATCATGCGCGAACTGACTTGGCCCAGTCGGTCGTATATGGTGGGGGTTGCCGCAAAGCTCAGCCTTGGGTGGTTGGTGATTGCGGTCATGACACGTTTGATTTCAAACGGTTTTATCCGCACACTTATTCGATATGTCGGTTGGACATGGGTGACGCTTTCGGTTTTGAACCTGAATGACGATGCTATTGAGTTGATGGACAGCGCGGCCTTTCACATTGGTGATACGCGCGTGTCTTTGTGGTTGCTGACGCAGGCGTTTTTAACACTGACCTTGTTGTTTGTTGGGGCCAAGTTTCTGTCGCAAAGCGGCACAAAATCTATCAAGGAAAACAAAGATATCTCACCATCGATGCAGGTTTTGGTTATCAAATTCATGCAAATGGTGCTGTATGGCGCGGCGTTTTTTATCGGGCTGAAATCGGTCGGCGTGGATCTAACGGGCCTTGCGGTTTTGTCGGGGGCCATTGGTGTCGGTTTGGGCTTTGGTCTGCAAAAGGTGGTGTCGAACCTTGTGTCGGGCATCATCATTTTGTTGGATAAATCGATCAAGCCTGGTGATGTGATCAGCCTTGGCGATACCTTTGGCTGGATCGAAGCGCTGGGCGCGCGATACGTTTCGGTGGTGACCCGCGACGGCAAGGAATACCTGATCCCGAACGAAGATTTGATCACGGGACAGGTGGTGAATTGGTCGCATTCCAACGACTTTGTGCGGCTGGATTTGCACTTTGGCACCGCCTATGGGGACGATCCCCATCTGGTGCGCAAGATTGCGATTGAAGCCGCGTTATCGGTCAAGCGGGTACTGCCCGACCGCGCACCCGTCTGTCATATTGTAAATTTCGGCAGCAGTTCGGTGGATTATGTTTTGCGTTTTTGGATCAAGGATCCGACCGGCGGTCTGACCAACATACGTGGGGATGTTTATTTGGCGCTATGGGATGCGTTCAATGAACACGCAATTTCGATCCCATTCCCCCAACAAGAAGTGCGTATTCTCAACGAACGGCCAGATATAATGCCACATGAGGATTGACTCATCCAGCGTTGAGAAATAATGCAGCCTCTGCTATATTGATATCATCCTAGCGCTGGGGATTTACAGCGCGCAATACGGAGGGCAAGGTCCTGACACCAAGTCTTGGCGCGGCAAATGCCGCAAATGCTCCTACACCGGCAGGTGCAGGCGAAACACATTTAACCAGCGAAGAGCTGTTATCCCACATCTTAGAGTCACTTGAAAGCGACAAGGCCGAAGACATCGTGCAGATTGATTTGCGCGGTAAAACGTCCATTGGCGACTATATGGTGATTGCCTCTGGCCGGTCATCGCGTCAGGTGTCGGCGATGTCTGAAAAGCTGATGGATCGGTTGAAACAAGATCACAACCGCCTGTGCAAAGTCGAAGGCAAAGAAACAGGGGATTGGGTTTTGATCGACACGGGCGATATCATCGTCCATGTGTTCCGTCCTGAGGTTCGCGAATTTTATCAGCTTGAAAAAATGTGGTTGCCCCAAGGCACCAACTAAGTTTCATGCGGGTTTCGATTTGTGCTGTTGGCCGACTGCGGCGCGTCCCAGAATTGACTTTGATCCAAGACTACCTTGACCGTTTCACCAAAACAGGCCGATCCATGGGATTGGGTCCTGCGCATGTGTTTGAGGTCGAGGACAAAAAAAACATTGGCATGTCCGCCGAAGCAGAGCTGTTAGATCGCGCTATCCCCAAAGGTGCGGTGATCGTGACGCTGGATGAACGCGGGCGCCTAATGTCATCCCCTGAATTTGCAGATCAAATCGCCAAGTGGCGCGACACAGGCACATCTGACATCGCCTTCATCATTGGGGGTGCAGACGGTATTGATCCATCCCTTCGGGCCCGCGCCGATTTTTCGATATCATTCGGTCAAATGGTGTGGCCGCATATGTTGGTGCGCGTCATGCTGTCCGAACAGCTGTACCGTGCAAGCACGATCTTGGCGGGCGGGCCATATCACCGCGCCTAAGACTTGCTTATTTTCTGCCAAACCCATAGATAAATCATCGAAACGAAAGGCAGTTCATGATGGCACCAAAACCGGTAGTTTTATGTATTTTGGATGGCTGGGGAAAACGCGATGACACGGGCGCAAATGCGCCTGCCTTGGCGCATACTCCGAATTTTGATCGCATTCTTGCAACATGTCCCTCATCCACTCTGTTGACACATGGGCGTGACGTTGGCCTGCCGACGGGGCAAATGGGCAATTCCGAAGTGGGCCACACCAATATCGGTGCAGGGCGCATCGTTGCAATGGATTTGGGACAAATTGATCTGGCTATCGAAGACGGTTCATTTTTCGAAAACGCGGCGTTGAATGATTTCATCAAAGCGCTCGTGATCACGGGCGGCACTGCGCATGTGATGGGCGTTGTTTCAGATGGTGGTGTTCACGGTCACATCGAACATATTTTGGCCGCGTTAAAAGCATTGGATGATGCGGACATCCCGACCGTATTGCACGCAATCACTGATGGCCGTGATGTGGCACCATCATCGGCGGATAAGTTTGTTGCAGATCTTATCGCCCGAATGCCGCAGCGTGTGAAAATCGCGACGCTGACCGGACGGTATCACGCAATGGATCGCGACAATCGGTGGGAACGTGTATCAACCGCCTATGACGCAATGGTGCATGGAACTGCAGACACCAGTGCCAAGGATGCAAAAGCAGCTGTGGCACAATCCTATGCCAACGGGAAAACGGATGAATTCGTCCCTGCCACTGTGATTGGTGATTATGCAGGTGCGCACGACGGCGACGGCTTTTTCTGTCTGAATTTCCGCGCAGATCGGGCACGCGAAATTCTGCGCGCGATTGGCGAACCCGGATTTTCGGAATTCGACAAGGGCGCGCGCCCCAATTGGACGACATTGCTGGGAATGGTGGAATATTCCGACGACCATAGCGCCTATATTGCGACCTGCTATCCCAAACAAAAAATCGTCAACACCTTGGGCGCATGGGTGGCAAAACACGGGAAAACCCAATTCCGCTTGGCGGAAACCGAAAAATACCCCCATGTCACCTTTTTCCTAAACGGCGGCAAAGAAGAGCCAGAGCAAGGCGAAGACCGCTTCATGCCGAAATCACCAAAGGTTGCGACCTATGACCTGCAACCCGAAATGTCCGCACCCGAAGTGACCGCAAAATTCGTTGAAGCGATCCATAAGGGATACGACCTGATCGTGACCAACTATGCCAATCCTGACATGGTCGGTCACACAGGTGACTTGGCCGCCGCGATGAAAGCATGCGAGGCGGTGGATACAGGATTGGGTGCGGTGATGGCGGCCTTGGACGCGGTTGGGGGTGCGATGATCGTGACGGCAGATCATGGCAACTGTGAAACGATGGTCGATCCCGAAACCGGTGGACCACATACCGCCCATACGCTGAACCTTGTGCCGGTCGCTCTTTATGGCGGACCAAAGGGGGCAACCTTGCGCGATGGCGGTCGTTTGGCCGATTTGGCACCGACCATTCTGGAATTGATGGCCCTGCCAAAACCGATTGAAATGACGGGTGAAAGCCTCTTGCAGGGATGAAAAACCTGTCGCGCATAGCATTTGGCTTTGCCAGTCTCTGGCTGGCCAGCGTGTCGATGGCCTGTGCCCAAGACAGTTTGGCCGATCAAGCGCGTGCAGCCGCAGCACAATTGCAAGAAGCCCGCAGCACATTGGAACGCACGACATCCACCAAAAATCGTGTCAAAGCATTGACCCAAACCATTGCAAGTTTTGAAAATGGTTTGGCCGTGATGCGCGATAGCCTGCGTTTAATCGCGTCACAAAAACGATCCGTTCAAGAACGCTTGGATCAGCAAGAGATCGCATATTCCCAATTGCTGGGCGTCCTGCTGAGCATGGACAAAAGCCCGGTGCAAGCCCAGATCATCCATCCCGATGGACCGCTGACGACGGCGCGGTCATCGATGCTTGTCGCCGATATTTTGCCTGCGCTGCAGGCAAAAGTGTCGGTTCTGCGTGCAGATATGGACGAACTGTCGTATCTGTCAGACCTTCAGGTTCAAGTCGTCGAAGATTTGCAAACAGGTTTGAACAATTTGCAAACTGCCCGCACCGAACTTAGCCGTGCGATCACGGACCGCACCGATATTCCCACACGCTTCATCGAAGACCCTGCACAAACCGCGATACTTTTGGCTGCATCCGACACGTTGGACATTTTCGCCGACGGCATCGAAATGATCGCATTGAACGAAGTCACAACAAGCCTGCCCAGCATTTCCGACCGCATCGGCACTCTGCCCTTGCCGGTGGCGGGACGGGTTGTTCGATATTATGGCGAAGCCGACGCCGCCGGCATCAAACGATCTGGGATCATCGTCGCAACATCCCCCCAAGCCATAGTTACGTCCCCAACGGCCGCGACGATCCGCTATGTCGGTCCACTCTTGGATTACGGGTTGGTCAGTATGATTGAACCACAAAATGGCACCCTGTTCGTTTTTGCGGGATTGGGTCAAGTGTTCGGCACCATCGGCCAAGTCATCCCCGCCGGAAGCCCGATCGGGGTTATGGGTGGAAATTCACAAACAATTGATAGTATTTTAGAACAAAGCGAAAAAGGGACTGGTGTAGTACGGTCAGAAACGCTTTATATTGAAGTCAGACAAGATAAAGAGCCGCAAGATCCATTAATCTGGTTCCGAACGATAGAGGAATAGAGAATGAAAAAAGTTTTCCTAGCTGCTGGCGCGGGGTGCCTGTTGGGCGCTATTACCGCGACGCAATTGGCGGGGCCTGTTTTGGCCGCAAGCGATGCAAGCAAGCAAGACGTTTATCAACAATTGGATTTGTTTGGCGATATCTTTGACCGGATCCGCGCAGAATATGTCGAAGAGGTCGAAACAAAAGACCTGATCGAAGCCGCGATTAACGGCATGCTCACATCTCTTGATCCGCATTCAAGCTATCTGTCACCGGATGACGCCGCAGATATGCGGACCCAAACGCGGGGTGAATTTGGTGGTCTTGGGATCGAAGTGACCCAAGAAGAAGGCTTTGTCAAAGTCGTATCTCCGATCGATGGCACCCCAGCAGATGCTGCTGGGATCGAAGCTGGTGATTTCATCACACATGTTGACGGCGAAAGCGTTCTTGGCCTGACCTTGGACGAAGCGGTTGACCGGATGCGTGGACCAGTTGGATCAGAAATCGTGATCACCGTTGTGCGTGAGGGTGAAACAGAGCCTTTCGACGTGTCGATCATTCGCGACACAATCAAATTGACCGCCGCACGCGCGCGCACCGAAGGTGAAACGGTCGTATTGCGGGTAACAACCTTTAACGACAACACATATGACAATCTGGCCGATGGCCTTGCCAAAGAGGTCGAGGCCGCAGGCGGGATTGAAAACGTCAATGGCGTCGTTTTGGATTTGCGCAACAACCCAGGTGGTTTGCTGACACAAGCGATCCGCGTATCAGATGCGTTCTTGGAAAAAGGCGAAATCGTCTCAACCCGTGGCCGCAACCCAGAAGACGGTGATCGGTACAACGCGACGCCGGGTGATTTGATTGAAGGCAAACCAATCGTTGTGTTGATCAACGGCGGGTCCGCATCTGCATCCGAAATCGTCGCAGGCGCGTTGAAAGATCACCGCCGCGCGATCATCGTGGGCACAAACAGCTTTGGCAAAGGATCGGTGCAAACCATCATGCCACTACGTGGGGATGGCGCGATGCGCTTGACCACGGCACGCTATTACACGCCGTCGGGGCGCTCGATCCAGAATTTGGGTGTGTCCCCCGATATCATCGTGAAACAGCCGCGTCGCACCGATACCCCCGAGGATGAGGAAAACGCGCGCATGACACGGTCAGAAGCTGATCTGCGGGGATCATTGTCCAACGATAGCCTCAGCGAAGATGAAATCCGCCAAATCGAAGAAGATCGCGCAAAGGCGGAAGCGTCGGCAAAATTACGCGATGAGGATTACCAACTGGCCTATGCGATCGACATCCTAAAGGGCTTGTCAGCGATTGAGCATAATCAATGACGCCAGAACAAATTGCCGCCCTGCCCTATCGCAAAAACGTAGGGATCATGTTGCTCAATCCCCAGAACCAAGCGTTCGTGGGCAAGCGCTTGGATTACCAAAGCCAAGCATGGCAAATGCCCCAAGGCGGCATTGACGACGGCGAAGATCCGACCACTGCCGCCCTGCGCGAATTGCAAGAGGAAACAGGGATTGATCCAAAATTGGTGACCATCGAACGGATCACCGATGACTGGATTGCGTATGATTTACCCGCAGACGTCATTGGGAAATTCTGGAGCGGGAAATATCGCGGCCAAGAACAAAAATGGTTCCGCCTGCGGTTTCACGGCACGGATGCAGCGGTCAACATCGACACAGAACATCCCGAATTTTCCGAATGGAAATGGATGGATCTGGACCAATTGATCGACAACATCGTCCCCTTCAAACGTGAAGTTTACGAACGTGTTCTGGCTGCGCTGGCAAACGACATAAGATAAAAAATGCGGGTCTCAGACCCGCATTTTGCATTATGTTTTCTTGAATGCCGATTGCAGTAAATCGCCAAAACTGCCGCTACTATTGTCTTGCTCGGAGGGCTTGGGACCGCGGGGGCCACGATCATTCTGACGCGGTGCGGATTTTCGGTCTGGTGCGGGGCGCGCATCAGACGACGCACCCCCGTCCTTGCGCATGCTCAGTGCGATCCGCTTTCTGGCAACATCCACTTCAACGACACGTACGCGCACGATATCGCCCGCTTTGACCACATCATGGGGATCCTTGATGAACCGATCGGCCAGTTGTGACACATGCACCAATCCGTCTTGATGCACACCAACATCGACAAAGGCCCCAAAGGCCGCGACATTGGTAACAGTCCCCTCTAACGACATGCCGACCTTAAGGTCTTTGATTTCGTTTACGCCTTCGGCAAAGCTGGCTGTTTTAAATTCTGGTCGTGGATCCAGACCAGGTTTGTCCAACTCGGCAAAAATGTCTTTGATCGTGGGTAAACCAAATCTGTCATCAACGTAGTTCGCAGCGTTTAGCGAATGCAGAACCTTGGAATTTGCTTGCACCGCGCGCAAATCCATTCCGCAATCCGCCAATATCTTGCGGGCCTTGTCATAAGCCTCGGGGTGAACCGCAGACGCATCCAATGGGTCAACCCCATTCGGTATGCGCAAGAAACCCGCACATTGTTCAAATACCTTAGGGCCCAAGCGGCTGACCTTCAGAAGGTCTTTGCGCGACGCAAACGCACCGTTGATTTCCCGATGTGACACGATAGTTTCGGCCAGCCCAGCGCCAATCCCCGCCACCCGCGCCAAAAGGGGCGCCGAGGCGGTATTAAGGTTCACGCCAACCGCGTTCACGGCATCTTCGACAACCGCATCCAAACGACGCCCCAATTTCGATTGATCCACATCATGTTGGTATTGCCCAACACCAATGGATTTCGGTTCGATTTTGACCAATTCGGCCAATGGATCCTGCAATCGTCGCGCAATCGACACCGCACCGCGCAAGGACACGTCCAATTCGGGCAGTTCTTGGCTGGCCAAAGCGGATGCGGAATACACGGATGCGCCCGCTTCGGACACGATGACCTTGATGGGTTTTTTCATGTCAGATGGCATTTGACCAAGAAGATCGATCACCAACTTTTCTGTTTCGCGGCTTGCCGTTCCATTGCCAATCGCGATCAGGTCAATCTTGTGACGCACGATCAATGCACCCAGCGTCGCCAGTGATCCCGCCACATCCATTTTCGGTTGGAAGGGATATATTGTGGCCGTGTCCAACACCTTGCCGGTGCTATCGACGGCGGCCACCTTGACGCCTGTTCGGATTCCGGGATCAAGCCCCAAAGTCACCCGATTCCCCGCAGGGGCAGCCAACAACAGATCTTTTAGATTGCGGCCAAAGACTGTGATTGCCTCTTCCTCGGCCTTTTCACGCAGCTCAAGCAGCAGGTCGATTGTGATCGAATTGGACAGCTTCACGCGCCACGCCCATGTCGCCACACTGCGCAGCCATTGATCCGCAGCAGTGGTTCCCACGCGCACGGCGAGAGCGACCAAGGTCATTTCTTCGGCCCGCGACGTCCCACGCGCGGCGTCAGGATCGACAACCAGATCAAGGGATAGAAACCCTTCGTTGCGGCCCCGAAACATTGCCAAAGCGCGGTGGCCTGCAACTTTGGAAATTGGTTCGGAATGATCGAAATACAATTCGAATTTCTGCCCAGCGGCCTGTTGCCCATCGATCACTTTGGACACAAGCTGCGCGTTGTTGCGCATATGCGTGCGCAGTCGCGCCAAAAGATCGGCGTTTTCTGACAGCTCTTCGGTCAAGATATCACGCGCACCATTCAGGGCGGATTTCGCATCTGGCACCTCGGCTGTGATGAATGCCGCGGCGGCCGCTTCGGGGTCTTGGGACCGATCATCGACCAGCAAGCGCGCCAAAGGTTCCAAGCCGTTTTCGCGGGCGATCATCGCCTTGGTTCTGCGCTTGGGTTTATAGGGCAGATAGATGTCTTCTAATTCGGACTTGGTGGTCGCTTGGGCCAGTTTTTGACCCAAGTCATCTGTCATTTTACCCTGCTCGGAAATCGATTTGATGATCGTTTCACGCCGCGCCTCGAATTCACGCAAATATGTGAGCCGCTCAGCCAAATCGCGCAGCTGGGCATCGTCCAACCCGCCTGTGACCTCTTTGCGATAGCGTGCGATGAACGGGACGGTTGACCCTTCGTCCAACAAACCGACGGCAGCGGCAACTTGGGTCGGGGTTGCGTTGATTTCAGACGCAATCAGACGAAATATTTGCGATGACATGCGACACCTTTTGATTGAAATGTTCCATGCACAGACCAAATGCCCGCCGCTAATGCAAGCCCTTTTCGGTCGTGTTAGGCGTTTTTGTGCACCCGCCAATTCAGGGCAGCAAAGATCGGCGCATAGGCCCGCACAAGCCCGTGAATGTCACAGGATTTGCGATGATCGTCCGATGCCCAAGCGGTGGTTGCCAATCCCAAAATGCGGGGCGCAATCATGGGCTCAAACTGATGATCTTGGACGGTGAATTCGCCCCAATAGGTGCCTTGAACCCCAATCACGCGATCCGATATATCGGGGGCCTCTGCAGGCACGGGATCCCAGTTGAGCGTTTCCGCCACGCCATAACAGGCGGCCCAAGTCGCGCCCCAGTCATCACGATCATAAGAATGGGCCATATCAAAATACGTATGCTGCGCGGGGCACATGACGATATCATATCCCGCACGCGCCGCCGCAATACCGGGACCTTGGCCCGTCCAGCTAAACAAAATTGCATCGTGTCCTATGCCACCGTTTTTCCCATATTGCGCCTCTTCCCACGCGGCGGGGCGGCATCCGTATTTGGTGGCAAGGGCTGCAACACGTTCCATCATCCAACCTTGGACATCATCGCGTGACACAAGATCAAAGTCCCGCTTTAGCGCGTCAACACGGGGGGAACCCGCCCATGCATCCTGTGGCAGCTCATCACAGCCCAAATGAATATGCGCAAAGGGAAAGATCTGTGACAGATCTGAAATCATATTTTCGATGATCCGCCATGTTTCAGGCATCGCAGGATTTAGGATATTTTCACCATACCCTTGGACGCTGGTTTCGGTGCCTGTATCGTCAGGATCACGGGTCAATGGATAGAGTTTACATAACCCATAACTGTGGGCGGGAATTTCAATTTCTGGCAGGACGTCAATATGCAATGCGGCAGCATGTGCGATGATGTCGGCCACGTCTGCATGTGAATATCCGTGCTGCGCAGACGGCCCAGCGGCAAACACAGATGGCACCAATTCACCCGCACCGCGCGTCTGAAGCTGTGTGAGTTCCGGAAGCGACGGAAGCGGGATGCGAAACGCCTCGTCATCGGCGAAATGCCAATGAAATTTATTAAGCTTCATCATCGCCATGAGGTCCAGTAAACGCAGGATCGTATCCTTGGAAAATCCGTGGCGCGCACAATCCAAATGTTGCCCACGCCATTGAAACCGCGGACAATCGTAGATTACACCATTCGGAACAGCGCCATCATACGTCAGAAATAGCGACAACAGGCTGATCCCACCGTAATGCCATCCCCGTTCACCCGACGCCGTGATCGTTACACCCGCCGCAGAGATCACAAGCTGATACGCCCCTTCGGACATGGTAGTATCGGTTTCACATCGCACGGGCGTTGCCGTGGTGTCATCCGAAAATACCGTCGCGTTCATCCGTTCGGCCAAAGCAATAACTGCGGATAAGTTAGGAACCTTGGCCAATGCACTATGTCGCCGCGCGGGGTCATCTGCGGGCAGCCACCGGTCCACAGGCGGGACCAAGCGTAGGTCCGACGTGGCAGCCGTGGCAGGGGCAGGTTCGTCCATCACCCCCTGACGCACGGCATCAAAGTCAACCACACCCGCCGCCGACGTTAGATAATTGCCCAACGGGAACCAAGCGCGGTTCATTTTGTAAGCCTGCCCGTCTTTGTACGTCAATACCACGCGATGCGGCACACCTGCAACAAGCGTCGGTAGGCGAAGCGCCATATATCCACCAACCTGCTCCACCAGATCTGCACCCGATACGACCTGTCCAACAGACATCAAGGAAAAGGACCAAACAGGGTCTATGATATCTATTTCCGCCGTCAGATCACAAAGGATCGTCTGATCGGAAAATTCACACTGAAAGCCAATCGTCATGTTGGGACCCGCAGTTCGGAAACAAAGTCATAGGTTTCAGATCGATACAAACCTCGGGTGAATTCAATGGGGCGACCTGAGTCTAGATAGCCCGTTCGCACAATCCGCAACGCGGCGGCGTTGGGTGTCATGTTCAAAAGCTGTGCTTCTTTGGTGGTGAGGTTGACGGCAGTAACGCGTTGGATCGCACGCGACGGGGCGCGGCCCAAGCTGCGCAAAACTTGGTACAACGACGTGGATACTTGTTCGGGTTGATGCAAAATGTTTTCGGGCAAAGACGATGTTTCCAATGCCATCGGCACATCATCGGCAAACCGCAGCCGTTCAATACGTGCCACACGAGCCCCCGGTGTGATACCAAGGGCAACGATTTCTTCGGGTGTGGGCGATGCCAAGACCGCAGACAACACTTGGCTTTTTGAAACGGATCCGCGTTCTTTCATCGTATCGCTAAAACTGACCAAGCTGGACAATGAATGTTGATGTCGCGGAATTTGCCGCAACACAAAGGTTCCTGCCCCGCGCCGCTGTTCAAGCAACCCATCAACCACCAGCTGCGAAATAGCTTGGCGCACGGTCACGCGGCTTACATCGGCGCGCTCTGCCAATTCGCGTTCCGGCGGAAGCTGATGCTCGGCAGGCAAATGACCGGCGTGAATTTGTTCCGTCAAATATCGGTGTAATTGTTGATATCTGGGACCACGGCCAGAGCGAAACCAATAAGATTGTGAAAAAATTTCATCGTGATCATTTCCGTTCATCGGCGCCCCCAGCTTTGGACTACAATTTTAATACCAATATAGACCTAATTACCAAAAGATGTGCCATTTTTTTCCAAAAAAGCAAGGAAAATCTGAATAATATCGAATTTTTTAAATTTTGGTATTAAGTAGGTTTTATTAATTTCAACTTGTGCTACGATTCCATCAACAAGAAAAACGCCCAGGGAAGCTGCTCAATGTCTGCCACACCAAATATTGGATCGAAACGCAAATTCTCGGCCATGCCCGAAGCGACGTTCGCATGGATTTTGGTGGCGCCTGCAGTTTTGTTCATCCTTGTTATCATCGCATGGCCCTTGGTCGAAACCTTTCGGTTGTCCTTTACGGATGCAAACCTTGGCGGCGAAACTTATGTTGGGTTCGAAAACTATGCCGAGCTGTTGGACAAACAAAAATTCCATGACACGATCATTCGGACATTTTATTGGATGGGCCTGTCCGTCGCTTTGAAATTGGTTTTGGGGCTGATCGGTGCCACGCTTTTGAACGCCGCCATTCCGGGCAAGGGGCTGTTTCGTGTGCTGGTCATGCCCCCTTGGGTTATTCCAGTGGCAATTGGCTGTATTGGATGGCTGTGGCTGTATAATGGGTATTTCGGCATCATCTCGGGTGTTGCCCAGCGCATCGGATTGATTGACGGACCGATCGAATTTTTGGCGCATAAAACATCTGCCTTTTATTCTGCGGTTGTGACCGACGTTTGGGTTGGCACGCCAATGGTAACCTTGTTCCTGCTGGCTGCGATGCAAGGTGTCAGCCGCGATCTCTATGAGGCGGCATGGGTTGATGGCGCCAGCCGTTGGTACCGGTTTCGCCGCATCACAATCCCCCAAATCATGCCGGTGATTGTTTCGATGGCGCTGCTGTCGGCGATTTGGACCTTTAACAGCTTTGAAATCATCTGGATCTTGACCCAAGGTGGCCCACGGGGCGGGACAACAACCCTGATCATTGACACATACAAGACTGCGATCGGCAATTACAAATTCGGCGAAGGGGCCGCCCGTGCCGTGGTCATCGTGATTTTGTTAGCGATCTTTTCAACCGCCTACATGTTCATCCTGAACAAAGTGAACAAAAAATACGGGAGCAAATAATCATGATGGATCGTTACACCCGTCTGCAGTTGGTAGGAATTTACGCAGCACTTGCCGTGTTCCTGACCTTTATCTTGCTGCCGTTTTTCGAAATGTTCATGGCGTCCTTGCGCCCATTGGAACACCTGTTTCGCGCGCCCTATCAATTTTGGTCAGATGACTTTAGCTTTGATGCCTATCGCAAGATGTGGGTAACTGTGCCGCTTCTTGGTCGCTATATCTGGAACTCGATCTATATTTCATTTGCGGTGACAGGCCTTACCATGGTCTTTGTGATCCCTGCGGCCTATGCCTTTGCACGGTTGGATTTTCCGTTCAAAAATGCAACCTTGGGTATGTTTCTAAGTGTGAACATGTTTACAGGCGCGGTTTTGTTGATCCCGCTGTACCGTGTCATGCGCACCATGGGGCTCTTGAATACCTACTGG
>RGAJ01000180.1 GCA_009920225.1 Paracoccaceae bacterium | reverse complement strand
GCAATCGCCGATGTGGCCCATTACGTCCGGCCGGAAAGCCCGCTGGATAAAGAAGCATGGAAACGTGGCAATTCCACCTATTTCCCTGATCGCGTGGTTCCGATGCTGCCCGATCGCCTGTCTGGCGATTTATGTAGCTTGCACGAAGGCGTGCCGCGTGCCGCCATCGCCGTCAAAATGCGCATCAATGCAAATGGCGAAAAGATTGGCCATACCTTTCATCGTGTCCTGATGCGCTCGGTTGCATCCTTGACCTATGAAGAAGTGCAAAGCGCTATGGATGGCGCACCGAATGAACGCTGTCAGCCCTTGTTAGACACTGTTATTCGCCCGCTTTACGCCGCCTATGCTGCGCTGGCGCGTGCGCGCGAAGTGCGTCAACCGCTGAACCTTGATCTGCCCGAGCGGCGTGTGGAATTGTCCGACGATGGCAAGGTGTCCTCTGTTGCGTTCAAGGATCGGTTGGACGCGCACCGCCTGATCGAAGAATTCATGGTTCTGGCGAATGTTGCCGCCGCCGAAATATTGATCGAAAAGAAAACGCCGCTGTTGTTCCGTGTTCACGAAGAGCCATCGCCAGACAAGCTTGAGGCTTTGCGTGAAACCGCCAATGCCGCTGGATTGGTGTTGGCCAAAGGGCAGGTGTTGCGCACCAAACACCTAAACCAACTGTTGCAACAGGCCAAAGGCACGGATGAGGCAGAGTTGATCAACATGTCCACCTTGCGTTCAATGACACAGGCATATTACGCGCCGCAGAATTTCGGTCACTTTGGTCTTGCCCTGCGCAACTATGCGCATTTCACATCACCTATTCGGCGCTATGCCGATTTGATCGTACATCGCGGTTTGATTGCCGCGCATGGGTGGGGCAAGGATGGCCTAACGCCTGACATGATCGAACGGCTTGAGGAAACGGGGAACCACATCTCGGATACCGAACGGCGGTCTATGGTCGCGGAACGCGATACGGTGGATCGGTATTTGGCGGCCTATTTGTCCGAGAGTATGGGCAATGAATTTGACGGTCGGATCAGTGGCGTCGCGAAATTCGGTATCTTTGTTCGGATTGATGACAGCGGCGCAGATGGCATTATTCCAATCCGGTCCTTGGGGCGGGAATTTTTCCATTATGATCAGGCCGCGAATACATTGGTTGGGTCTGATACTGGTCTTACACTGTCCCTTGGGATGCGGGTCACGGTCCGCTTGATCGAAGCGGAACCCATCGCAGGCGGCATTGCGTTTGAATTGCTATCCGTCAACGAAGCGGCCTTGCCCCGCGGCCCCCGCAAATTTTCCAAAGGGTCCAAGAAAAAGATGGCGCTTGCCAAGAAAAAAGAAGGCAAAATCAAGCGCAAGGTCCAACGGCGGCGCACATGACGCAACAAGGGTTTCAGGATTGGATATCGAACACCTGCCCACAGTGGCAGGGATCGGTCACATTCCTGCCCGAGGTGTTGGAAAAAGATGCGTTTCAGCCCGAAAAGATCACCCCGATATATCAATATCTGGATCGGGCGGTCACCGCCGAACGCGTATCAACAGGGATCCATATGTTGGGCCAGTATTCTGCGGACTTGGCTGTGATATCCGAACGCTTTGGCGTCGCGCCCCAATATCTGATGGCGATTTGGGGGCTTGAGACGAATTTTGGTCAGGTTATGGGTGACTTCCATGCACCTAGCGCGCTTGCAACCTTGGCCTTTGGATCGCAGACCCACGCGCGCCGCGCGATGTTTGAACGACAAATCGGTGCTGTCGATGATATCATCGCGTGTGGGGGCATTTCATTTTCTGATATGTACAGCAGTTGGGCAGGGGCCATGGGGCACACACAGTTCATGCCTGCAACCTATCTCGAACATGCTGTGTCTTTTGATGGGGCGGGCGCCCCTGATATTTGGGGGCCATCCCCCTTGGACGCGCTGTGTTCAACCGCGAATTACCTGTCGAAATCTGGGTGGCGCGCGACCCCGCATCCAATTGAAATCATTGAAATAGACACACATATCGACTATTCCCTGTTCGACATGAACCAACAGCGAAGCCCTTTGAATTGGGCCGCCTGTGGTATTTCTTTTCCAACGGATCGTGATGGTTTGTATTGGGGATACGCCCCCCTTGGCCAATACGGACCAGTGGTGTTTTTTGGGCCAGAAACAGCGGCGCTGTGGGAATACAACAGATCACCGTTTTATATGTTGGCCGTGATCTTGTTGGCGGATCACATTAGTGGGATCAATCGCTATAGCCTCACTTGGTCAGACAGGCCTGCGCCTTTGACGGTTGTTGAAACGCAATTCATCCAGACCTGTCTAACCCAACAGGGCTACGACACCCATGGCGCAGATGGGATTTGGGGACGCAACAGTCGGGCTGCATTGCAAAAATGGCAGGCCGACCAAGGCATGATTGCGGACGGCTTTCCAACTCATTCGGTGTTGGAGCGGTTTAAATCAGTCTAATTTGCCCCAACCACGTCGCAAATAGGGTTTGCAGATTGGATATTGCAGAGTAGCCTGCAGTCACAAACGCATGGGGGCACTATGACACCACAACCTTTGATCGATGGTTTGCAATATGCAAATTGGTCGGAAAAGATATTTCGTCAAATGCGCGAAGGTGGCGTTGATGCCGTTCATGTGACAATCACGTATCACGAAACCTTTCGTGAAACGGTCGCCAATATCGAACAGTGGAACAGATGGTTTGAGCGGTTTCCGGATCTGATCTTTCAGGGACGCACAGCCGCCGATATTGATCGTGCCCGCGACACAGGCCGCACGGCGATCTTTTTCGGGTCACAAAATCCATCCTGTATGGAAGACGACATAGGCTTGGTCGAAATTTTGCACACACTGGGTCTGCGGTTTATGCAGTTGACCTATAACAACCAATCGCTTTTGGCGACGGGGTGTTACGAGGATGATGATACAGGCCTGACCCGCATGGGCCGCCAAGTGGTCGTCGAAATGAACCGCGTTGGATTGGTCGTCGACATGAGCCATTCTGGCGAACGTTCCACGCTTGAGGCGATTGAACATTCATCGCGCCCCATTGCAATCACGCACGCCAACCCGCACATGTGGCATCCCGCGTTGCGCAACAAATCAGACACTCTTTTGCGCGCTTTGGGGGAAACGGGTGGAATGTTAGGGTTTTCGATCTATCCACATCACTTGGCCGGCGGAAGCGCCTGCAGTCTGCAATCCTTTTGTGATATGATTGTGCGGACCGCAGACCTAATGGGGCCTAAAAACATCGCAATAGGCACTGATTTATGTCAAGATCAGCCTGACAGCATTGTCGAATGGATGCGTGTAGGGCGGTGGACCAAAGCCATTGATTATGGCGAAGGCAGCGCCGATAAACCGGGATTTCCGCCAATGCCCACGTGGTTCCAAGACAACCGGCATTTTGGCGCGATCCGTGAAGGGTTGGCGGCGGCAGGGATGGACGCGCGGGGCATAGACGGCGTTATGGGCGCAAATTGGCATCGTTTTTATGCCGATAGCTTTGGACCACAGGTGAGATCATGACAAAGATTGATCCGTATATGCGGCCACCGTCCCAAGTGATGCGATTGTCCCGTATGGGGTCCGCACATCCGATGCGATTGTCCTTTTTACGGATTCTGCTGCGCAGGTTTCAAACCGAAGGGTGGACATTTGATCGCCCCGTGTGGGCTGTGGATGATCGCGGCGTAGGGCATGCGGTTTACCGCGCCACGGGGCCGGATCGTGTGTATTCCTTGGTCGCGTTTGCGCATGATTTGCCGGATGATCAACGATCAGATCGGGTGATTGCGACAGCGTGGGACGCGACCTTTGCGCTTGTCGATGGGGATGTCGATGCAGACGACATTGAACGTCTGTCGCAAAACGTCCCCTTGCAAGAGGCGGGGCGCATTTCACATCGTGAAATAACCTTGTCACGGGCAAATCGTTCGGTGCGATTGTTTTCGCATGTGATCGATGCATTGAAACAAGGTCAACAACCCGACCGTGCCGAATTGGACGCGGTGGGATATTTGATGCGCACGACGGCGGTCTATGGATCGGGAAAATTCGGCGCACAGGATTACGATCTGTTGTGCAATCGGGATGAATTGTCTTCTCCGTTTCAGGCAGAAATGCTGACAGTTTGGTTTATCCGTTGGTTTACCGTCGACATTGTGAACCATTTGGCGCGGGTTGCGGGCGGATCACGCGCGACAACACTGGATCCGCGTTTGGCGCAGTCTTTGGGTGTTGGGAATTCAACGGGTTTGGGGATGGCCCCGTTTTTGGTGCGCCACCCGCAGCTGATCAACAACTGGATCGCGGCGCGTGAAACCGCTTTGGCCCGCGTGCGCGCGCGCCCGTCGATGACCGCCGCGGCATTGGATTGCCTGCGAACCGCCTTGAAACAGGCAATTCAAAACGCAGCCCTATGGCGGTCTGAGCATACGTTGCAGGTTGAAAAGCTGTCGCATCTGCGGCATGATTTATCCTTGTTAGAGACTTATATTGACGCGTTCGACCCCGCGACCGACCACCCTTGGGATGCCATTTGGCGCTGGGCCGAACAGACCCTAAGCGAAGAGGGGCAAGAGGCAACGCTTTCCCTGATCCTTGAACCACATGGAGACATTATTGATGATTTGGCGTCGACCATGTCGTTGTCTGATGACGCGTTGGAAACCATCGATGGCGCAATGTCTGTTGGGGATTTGCGCAGTTTGATCCAAACCCACTTTGATTGGGCCGCGGCGATTGATTTCACGTCGCCCGACCAAAATGCGTTGTTTTGGTATGTGTCCGAAGAAAAGCTGGAAC